>JBEKFT010000114.1:0-5590 GCA_050013175.1 Verrucomicrobiota bacterium | reverse complement strand
GGTCGGAGGAGGGCGCAACCCAATCACTAAACGGTGACTGGCCGCACGGCTCAAGAGTGGTTGGCGAGGCGCCAACCACTGCACGCGAGGGCGCGTGCGCTCCCCTGCAACTGAATAGATACAGCTAAGATGACGGCGAAACAAATTGGGGGCGCAGGACCACTTCCTCATCACCGAACCGAACACGCTCCTTCTCGTCGGCGTGATCCGGAAGACGCTGGAGCGACACCGCGCGCAAAAAAAGTTCTCCTTTGCGCCCCGATCGTGCATCTTTAGATGCGTGCGAACCTCGTTGAATCTCTTCACAGCCGCTTGCTTCGCGCTTGCAGCGGCGTCCGCGGAAGCGGCGCACACGCGGGCAACCCTCGTCCTGGCCTCTGGAACCGCCCTGCCGGGTGATACTGTGATGGCTGGAATCCATCTGCAAATGGATCCGCAATGGCACACGTACTGGAGGAATTCCGGCGCCTCGGGCTTCCCCACCCGCATCCAATGGGACCTGCCTGTCGGCGTCACCGCCGGCGACATCCAATGGCCGGTGCCGGGGAAGATGCCCCCGGACGATCTGACGACGTACGTTTACGAGAATGAGGTCGTCCTGCTCGTGCCGCTGAAAATCGCCTCCGGCGTGGCTCCCGGCAGTTTGACCGTGAAAGGCAGGGTGTCGTGGCTGGAATGCAAGGAACAGTGCATTCCCGCGAGCGCCAATGTCCAAGCCGTCCTGAGTTCCGGCACGGAACGCCTCCCTTCGCAGGACGCGGCCCTGATTGATACCTGGGAAAGCAGGCTGCCGAAATCCGGAGCGGGCCTCTCCGCCCAGGCGCGGTGGGAGAAGGATGCGAGCGGTGACTTGCGCCCGCTGATGATCGAGTGGCGAACGCCGGCGAACGCCGGCGAGGCCGATTTCTTTCCCGACGCGAGCGATGCCTTCGAGGTTCAGGGCGCAACGGAGCGGCTCCCGTCGGACGCCTCCAGAATTCGGTTGCGCAAGGCGGTGAAGAAATTCCAGGGCTCCTGGCCGGACCGGATTTCCGGCCTGCTGGTCCAGAAATCCGGGAACCAGCAGCTCGCCTACGAAGTCACCCTGCCGATTTCGGCCGCCACCGAGCCGGGGCCCGCCGCAGAGACGACATCGGTCCCGGCGGGGGCGCCGGGCGGTCCGGTTCCGACGCCGGCCGAAGCCGCGCCGTTTTCGCAACCGCTTTGGCGGATGCTGTGCTACGCCTTCCTGGGAGGGCTGATCCTGAATGTGATGCCCTGCGTGCTGCCGGTGATCGCCCTGAAGATCCTCGGCTTTGTTGGCGAAGCCCGGAACGATCCGCGCCACGTGCGGATGCTCGGCATCGTCTATGCCCTCGGCGTGCTCGCCTCTTTCCTGGTGCTCGCGGGAATGGTGATCGGCGTCAAAGCGGCCGGGCACCGCGCCGGCTGGGGCATGCAATTCAGCAACCCGCAGTTCGTGGTGGTGTTGATCGTGCTGGTGACCCTGGTCGCCTTGAACCTGTTCGGGCTGTTTGAAGTGAACCCCGGCGGACGCGCCCTGGACGCCGCCGGCTCGCTGGCGTCGAAGCCGGGGACCGCCGGAGCCTTCTTCAATGGCATCCTGGCGACAGCGCTGGCGACGCCCTGCACGGCGCCTTTCCTGGGAACGGCACTCGGATTCGCTTTCACCCAGAGTGCGGCCCTGATCGTCGTGATGTTTCTAGCCGTGGGCATCGGACTGGCATTCCCCTATGTTGTCCTGAGCTGGAAGCCCGCGTGGTTGAAATTCCTGCCGAAACCGGGTGCGTGGATGGAAAAATTCAAGATTGCGATGGGCTTTCCGATGCTGGCCACCTCTGTCTGGCTGCTCAGTCTCACGCCCGCTTACTTCGGCAGACGCGCCTGGTGGCTGGGGATTTTTCTCGTCATTGTCGCACTGGCCGCCTGGATTTACGGCGAATTCGTGCAACGCGGCCGCACCCGCCGGGGACTGGCGCTGGTGGTGACGCTGGCGTTGTTGGGGGGCGGCTACGCGTGGGCGGTCGAACGGCAGTTGGACTGGCGCGAGCCGATCCAGGCCGCCGCCGTCGAGGGCTCGCTCAAGGAAAGCGCGCAGGGAATCGATTGGCAACCCTGGAACCCGCGGGCCGTGGCACAAACGCAGGAGGAAGGCCACCCGGCCATGGTGGATTTCACGGCGGACTGGTGCCTCACCTGCCAGGCAAACAAACGAATCGCCATCGAGATCCCCTCCGTGCGCGCCAGGTTGAAGGAGATTGGCGCCGCGTGTTTCCTCGGCGATTACACGCGGTTCCCGGACGATATCACCGCCGAACTGAACCGCTATGGCCGCGCCGGCGTGCCGCTCGTGCTGGTTTACCCGCCGAAAGCCGGAGCGCCCCCAAGCGTTCTGCCGGAGCTCCTCACACCGGGCATTGTCCTCGACGCACTGAACAAGGCTGCCCGATAAACAAATTCGGCCTTTTTTTGAACGAATTGCGTTTGGGCCGCTCTGATCGTATGATCCAATGATTCAGCAATTCCCGAGAGATAGACTTATACTTATGAAACGAGCCTTTGCATTTCTTGCCTGCGCCGGGCTGGCCGCGGCCGCGTTTGCCGCGCCTCAAATCGGCCGACCCGCGCCCGGCTTCACCGCAACCGACATCAACGGCAAAACGATCCATCTCAGCGATTACAAGGGCAAAATCGTCGTTCTCGAATCGTATAACCAGGATTGCCCGTTTTGTCACAACCACTACCAGACCGGCGCCATGCAGGAACTGCAGCGCGATCTCGCGGCGAAAGGGGTTGTCTGGCTGCTGGTGGATTCGGTGAACCCGCACAATTCCAGCCACAGGACCCCCGAACAGGCCCGGAAAGAACAGGCCGATCAGAAAATGACCCTCACCGCCTGGATCGACGACAGTTCCGGCCAGGTTGGCAAGGCCTACGGCATGCGGACCACGCCACACATGTTCGTCGTGGACAAGGATGGAACGCTCGTTTACAATGGTGCGATCGACGACCAGGCCACGCCCGATCATGACCCGCGCACGGCGAATAACTACGTCAAGGATGCGGTGAGCCAGCTCCTGGCCGGTGAGAAAGTCAGCATTACGGAGACAAAACCGTATGGCTGCGGCGTGAAATACGGCGGCTAACAAGGGTCCTTGCGGGCCGTCAGGCCGGCAAATGGAATGGACAGCATCCAGACCAACCATACCGTATGCGGCTCAGGGGCCACGCTGCGAAATCCGTTCAAAACTCGTTCGCCGGAGCCATCAAGGTGGCTCCTCCCGATGGCTGCCAGACACCGATCCCAAGTAAAAGTTTGCGCCTGAGCCGTATCTATTCAGTCGCAGGGGAGCGCACGCGTCCTCGCGTGCAGTGTTTGGCGTCTCGCCAACCCCTTTTGAGCTGTGCGGCCAGTCACCGCTTAGTGATTGCGTTAGTTGCCCTCCTCCGACCGGCGAGACGCCGGTCGGAACACGCGAGGACGCGTGTGCTCCCCAATTTCAACTGGATCGTTCCGGCTAAGCTCAATTTGGTGTCTTGATTTTAATGGCATCTGGCCGATACTTTCAGGAGATTCATGGCACATTTATGAAACCGCAGAGTATGCTTCCAGGGCTTTGCGCGGCTTTCCTCCTGGCTTCCTCACAATTGCTCCCGGCCCAGGCCAGCCTGCCCGTTTATACCGACAATCTGGTAAACGGCTTCCAAGACTGGAGTTGGATACCAGATAATCTCGCCAACACATCCCCGGTCCATAGTGGAACGTACTCGATCAGCGCCACCACGGACAATCCCTCGAGCTATCAAGCCCTTTCGTTTGAAGAACCCATCTGCAATTCTTACCAGGGCGGTTTTAACAACACCCTGTACGAAGATTTTGTGTTCTGGGCGAACGGCGGCTCCACTGGCGGCCAGTTGCTGCGAGTCTATGCGCAATACGGCACCAATGCGACGAACCCGAATATGAATTACTCTTTGTCGGCCCTGCCGACCAATTCCTGGCGGCAATACATCATCCCCCTGTCCTCCCTTCTGCCGGCCGGCGTATCGAATCTGTGCCGCATCAGCATCCAATTGTTACCCACTGGCACGGCCGGCACCTTTTACGTGGACGACATTTCCTTCACCGCCCAACCCGCCCCTGCCCTTCAGCATTTGTCTGTTGATGCTTCACAGGTGCTCCGCACTGCCGACCCACGCTGGTTCGGTGTCAATACCGCAGTCTGGGACAGCTGGCTGGACACTTCCGCCACTTCCAACGCCCTCAGTCAGGCTGGCGTCCTTTCCCTGCGCTTCCCCGGCGGCTCGCTTTCGGACGAGTATCATTGGTCCACCGGCCTGTCCATCGTTTGGTCTAACGGACTGCCCGTCTCCACCAGTTCCTGGTCCAGCACCTTCGCGAATTTCATGCACGTCGCCACCAACTTGGGTGCGCATGCTTTCATTACCGTCAACTACGGCTCGGGCACCAGCAACGAAGCCGCCGCCTGGGTGCGCAATGCCAACGTCACCAATAATTGTCACTTTAAATGCTGGGAAGTGGGCAACGAAGTCTATGGCGCCTGGGAACAGGACACGAATAACCCGCCCAACGACCCTTATACCTACGCCGTCCGTTTCGCCGGCTACCAGGCCCTCATGAAAGCCGCTGATCCTTCCATCGAAGTCGGCGCCGTCAGCATGCCCGGCGAGGACAATTATGCTAATTATAACAGCCACCCTGCCACCAACTCCGCCACCCAGCAGGTCCATTATGGCTGGACACCGGTCATGCTCGCCACGCTCAAAAGTCTCGGCGTCACTCCTGATTTCCTCATTTATCATCTTTACCCCGAATACACTCCAGTCGAAACCCCGGCCCCGGACGATGACAGCGACCCGTTGCTACTCCAGGTTTCCTCCCAGATCGCCGGCGATGCCTCCAACCTTCGCATGATGATCAATGATTATTTCGGCTCCGGCGGCTCAAACATCGAACTGGTCTGCACGGAAAACAACAGCGACGCCGGCGCCGAGGGACGCCAGATTACCAGCCTGGTCAACGCCATGTATCTGGCCGACGCCCTTGGCCAGTTCATGAAAACCGAATTCAATGCTTACACTTTTTGGGACCTCCGCAATGGCGCCGGCACCACCGGGAGCTTCGACCCCACTCTCTATGGCTGGCGCAACGAAGGCGACGAAGGCCTCATCGACGGATCCGACTCTTATTACCCGGATTATTACGCCATGAAAATTATGCAATACTTTGTGCGTCCGGGCGATACGGTCCTCAACGCGGCCAGCGATTACCCGCTGCTCTCGGCCTACGCTTCCCGCCGCGCCGATGGCTCGCTCAGCCTCCTGGTCATCAACAAGGATACCACGGCCAGTTTCAATGCCCAAATCAGCGTTGCCAACTTTATGCCGTCTTCATCCGCCACCGTCCATTCATACGGCATGCCACAGGACAACGCTGTGGAGTACACTGAAAGCCCGGCTCTCCAGGATATTGCCGTGTCCAATTATCCATCGGCCGGAACGCTGTTCACCAACTCCTTTGCCCCGCTTTCGCTGACGGTGTTTACTTTCGCCCCATCCGCGCCATCGC
>JBEKFT010000113.1:0-5666 GCA_050013175.1 Verrucomicrobiota bacterium | reverse complement strand
GGGCGCGATCACGGGCGTCGGCCTGCGCCAGACCCCCGTAACGGAAGACTCGGACGGCCGCGGCGGCTTCGCCAGCCCGATTTTCTTCGAGGAAATGGGGGTCCGTTACCTCGGCCCCATCGACGGGCACGATCTCCCGCTGCTGATCAGCACGCTGGAATTTGCCAAGACGTGCGATCACCCGATTGTCATTCATATTCTCACCCAGAAGGGAAAAGGCTTCGACGCCGCGTTGAAGTCGCCGGAGAAATTCCACGGCACCGGGCCCTACGATATTCGGACCGGCGACACGATGCCCGCCAAGCCCGGCTCGCCGCCGAATTACCAGGATGTCATGGGCCAGGCGCTGGTGAAGCTCTGCCAGAAAAACACCACGATCGTCGGCATCACCGCGGCCATGCCCAGCGGCACGGGACTCAAACACCTCGAAAAAGCCATGCCCGACCGCTACTTCGACGTGGGCATCGCCGAGGAGCACGCCGTCATTTTCGCCGCGGGCATGGCGACGATGGGATATCATCCGGTGGTGGCGATTTATTCCACGTTCCTGCAGCGCGCTTACGATTGCATTCATCACGACGTTTGCCTGCAGGATTTGCCGGTGATTTTCTGCATGGACCGCGCCGGTCTGTCCGCCAACGACGGCCCGACGCACCATGGCCTCTTCGACATCGCTTACCTGCGTTGCATGCCGAACCTGATCGCCATGGCGCCGAAGGATGAGGACGAACTGGTGGACATGATGTTCACGGCAACTCACCAGCAGCATCCGACATTCATCCGTTATCCGCGCGGCGCCGGCGAGGGCGAACCGATCAAGGAACAGCCGAGACTGCTCGAAATCGGCAAGGCAGAAGTCCTTCAGAGTTTTTCCAACAAAGGCAAACGCAAGGTGGCGCTGTTCGGCCTGGGCAACATGAACCGGCTCGCCCAACTCGCGGCGGAACAATTGACGGCCCAGGACTTCGATTGCGCCGTCATCAACCCGCGCTTCACAAAGCCGCTCGACGCCGGCATGCACGAGTTCTTCGGTCACGCGGCGGAAATCGTCGTGACGATAGAAGACCACGCCCTGATGGGCGGTTACGGCTCGGCGGTGCTCGAGCTGTTCAGTGAAAAGGGCGTGTCCACGCCCGTCGTGCGCATTGGCTGGCCGGACCAGTTCATCGAGCACGCCACGACCCAGGACGAACTGCGCCGCAAGTACGGCTTGACCGTCGAGAACACCGTGGCCAGGGTCAAAGCCCAGTTTGCGGACTCGCCGCTGACGCCGAAGCTCATCGAGGTGGCGTAGCGTTTCTGGGTCCGGCGCGTCGGTCCGTACTCCGGCGCGCGGCTCTGTGAGCCGCAGCAACGTCTGAAAACCCATGCGCCCTGGATTCCTCCCGCGCACCATCCGTTGCCAACCCTGCTGCGGGTCGCAGACCCGCGGCCCTACGGCTGTGGTTTCAAGCAGTGATACTGTTTTCTTTCCTTGATTTCCCCGGCATTCGGCCTTTTCCTCTCCCCCGAACCCGGTGTGAGCATAACAAATCGTAAATAAGATCATGGCTGACAAAGACGTGACCCCGCCTGTGGGCGGCAAAATTTCCATTCAGAGCGGCAAGCTCAACGTGCCGGACAACCCGATTCTTCCGTTCATTCGCGGCGACGGCACCGGGCCGGACATCTGGGCCGCTTCCGTCCGGGTTTTCGACGCCGCGGTGCAGAAGGCTTACGGCGGCAAACGCAAGGTCGCGTGGTTCGAAGTATTCGCCGGCGAAGCCGCCAAGAACAAATTCGACAACTGGCTGCCGGACGACACCGTCGAGGCATTCAAGGAATTCCTGGTGGGCCTCAAAGGTCCCCTCACCACGCCCGTCGGCGGCGGGATCCGCTCGCTGAACGTCGCGTTGCGCCAGATGCTCGACCTCTACGTCTGCCTGAGGCCGGTCCAATGGTTTTTCGGCGTGCCGTCCCCCGTGAAGCACCCGGAAAAGGTGGACATGGTCATATTCCGGGAAAACACAGAAGACATTTACGCCGGAATCGAATGGGCCGGCGGCACGCCCGACGCGCAGAAGATTCTGGACTTTCTGGCGAAGGAATTTCCCAAGGCGTTCGATAAAATCCGTTTCGGAACAAAACCGAAGGCCGAGGAATTCTGGGAAGCCGTCGGCGTGAAAGGTTTTCCGAGCGACGTGCGCGTTGGCGTGGGCATCAAACCGGTGAGTTACAGCGGCAGCGTGCGGTTGATTCACAGCGCCATCAGCTACGCGATCAAGTTCAAGCGCAAGAGCGTCACGCTGGTGCACAAGGGAAACATCATGAAGTTCACCGAAGGCGCCTTCCGCGACTGGGGGTATGAAACCGCAAAGACCTTTTTTGGAGCGGTCGAGATCGACGGCGGTCCCTGGTGCAAAATCCCGGAAGGCAAACCCGGCGCCGGAATCGTGATCAAGGATTCCATTGCCGATATCACGCTCCAGCAGGTGCTGACGCGGCCGGCCGAATTCGACGTGATCGCGACGCTGAACCTGAACGGCGATTACTTGAGCGACGCGCTCGCGGCGCAGGTGGGAGGCATCGGCATCGCCCCGGGCGGCAACATCAATTACATCACCGGGCACGCCATTTTCGAGGCCACCCACGGCACCGCTCCCAAGTATGCGGGCAAAGACATGGTCAATCCCGGCAGTGTGGTGTTGAGCGGCGAAATGATGTTCCGTTACCTGGGCTGGACCGAGGCGGCGGATTTGATCGTCAAGGGGCTGAACGGCGCGATCGCCTCAAAGCGAGTGACCTACGACTTCGCCCGGCAGATGGAGGGCGCGACGGAGATCAAGTGCAGCCAGTTCGGGGAAAACATCATCGCGCACATGTAGTGTCGTCTTGACCGGTTGTTCGACCGAAAACCGGGCTTGGTTTGTTTGATGGGTAGGTGTAAAACTAGCGCCGTAAAGCGCTGAGATGATCACATCAATTCAATTCAAGAACTTCAAAGCCCTCCGCGATGCGACGCTGCCGCTGTCGCAATTCACACTGATCGTCGGGCCGAATGGAAGCGGGAAGAGCACAGTCTTCAAAGGGCTGCAAGAGCTTGCGCGTCCGCACAGCCATTACCAAGCACTAGTGACTGCAGGTCAGACACAGCCAGTGTATCTCGGCGCTCTGTGGGGAGATCAAGGAAATGAAGTAATAGCGGAGGTATTGTGGCCGAAAGATCGTGCGCCCACAGCACAGTCACTAAGAAACCTGCGATTCAAGGGAGGCAGCCCACAGGATGATTTTCTCAAAGCTCTGGTTAGCTGCCAGACGTTTTCCTTTGATGCAACAGTGATCGCTTCCCCTGTCCAACTGATGCCGAACGCTCAGATGACAACCCAAGGTGGTAACCTTGCTGTTGTGCTTGACCGCCTCCGGGACCAGAACCCGGAGCGATTTGAGGCTCTGAATAAGGAACTGGAGCGCTGGCTGCCGGAGTTTGATCGGGTTCTTTTTGAAACTCCGAGTGCAGGTCAGCGTGCGATTTGCCTGCGCACCAGTTCAGGCGGATACACGATCAAGGCAAGTGATCTTTCCCAAGGCTCTCTCATCGCCCTAGCGGTCCTCACGCTTACCTATCTGCCAAAGCCGCCGCCGCTGGTTTGTTTCGAAGAGCCGGATCACGGCCTACATCCACGTCTGCTCCGCGACGTGCATGACGCAATTTACAGGTTGGCTTACCCTGGGAGCTTCGGGGAAAAGCGCGAAGCGGTGCAGGTCATTGCGACGACCCACAATCCCTATTTCCTGGATCTCTTCCGGGAGCATCCTGAAGAAATTGTGATCGCGGAGAAGACCGGGCTCGAAGCCAAGTTCTCTCGCTTATCGGATCGTGCGGACCTCGCAGAAATTCTTGGTGACGCTCATTTGGGTGATGTTTGGTTTAGCGGAGTTCTTGGGGGCGTGCCTGCGGGGACATGAAGGTCGCAATCCTCTCCGAATCGCCCGCAGATGATGCCGCGATCCGCATCCTTGTGGACGCTGTTCTTGGTGTGAAGACCGAGGCCGTGTCGCACACAGGACTGCGCGCGCGCGGCTGGCCATCTGTTCGTTCCGTGTTTCCTGCCGTTCTGAAACAGTTGCATTACCACACGGATGCGGATGGACTGGTGCTGGTCGTGGATTCGAACGGCTCGTCGATCCCTCAAGCTTCGCATGAACAACCTGGAGGCGAGAATCGCGCCTGCCGCCTGTGTCAACTCCGTGGAGTGAGGGAGGAAGTGTTGAGCCGGATTACACCTCGGGCAACAGTTCCTGCATTAAAGACCGCTATAGGCATTGCGGTACCCACGATTGAAGCATGGCTGCTTTGTGACGTTGATCCCCACGTGAGCGAGGCCTCACAGCGAGTGGAGCTTGAATCTGGACATTACCCGCAAATGAAATCGCAACTGAAAGCGAGGTTGTACGGCACAGCACGACCTTCATTGAGCGACGAGACAACCAAAATGACCGCAGCGGCCCTCCGACTGACCCCAAATCTCAGTTCGTTGCACGCGGCCTTCCCCAGCGGGTTTGGGGCGCTTGCCAGCGATCTTTGCAAGTGGTTGTGACGTCCACAGGCTTTTCCCACCTGAGGGCTTGATGCAGTGGATCACTGCAAACCTGGTGTCGGCAGCGTTTGCCGGCGGCATCTGGCTGTTCCGCGAGCCGAACGGCTTGCAAAAGCTCCCGGCCGTCATTGGCATCGTCGCCGTCATGGTGCTCACGATGCGATGCTGGGATGACGTGTCATCGTGCGGTTCATTGTCCGAACGCGGTCGTAATCCCCGGATTGAATCCTCCCTCAAGCCGTGTTCGCCACAGACCAGGAGCGGCGGAGATCTTCCGGTGCAGCTCCCTGGGCACGCAGTGTTCTCAGGCTCAGGGCGTCGTGACGCTTGGCGAGGCGGACGCCCGCCGCGTCGGTCATCAACGGGCAATGATAGAACTGCGGCGGCTCGAGATTCAGCGCCCGGTAAAGCAGCAACTGTCGCGCCGTGCTGACAAGCAGGTCGGCCCCGCGGACGACTTCCGTGATCCGCATGGCGGCATCGTCCGCGACGACCGAAAGCTGGTAAGCCGGAACGTCGTCGTACCGCCATACCACAAAATCGCCGAAATCCTTTCCGGCGACAAAATGTTGCGGACCGAAGCTGCCGTCCACAAAAGAAATCGTTTCACCGTCAGGGACGCGGAAACGCCACGAGAATTTGCGATTTGCGATTTGTGATCTGCGATTATTCCGGCAGGTGCCGGGATAGAGCGGTTCCTTGTCATCCCCGGCGTGCGGCGCCCTTGCGGCCGATTGAATGTCTTTCCGCGAGCAGGTGCAGGGATAAAGGAAGCCACCGGCGCGCAGTTTGTCCATCGCGGCGCGGTGGAAATGAGATCGCTCGCTCTGGTTGTAGGGCCCGAAAGGACCGCCGCAATCCGGTCCTTCCTGCCACTCGAAGCCAAACCACTTCAAGTCCTCGATCATGGCATCGGCAAACTCGAGCTTGAAGCGCACTGCGTCCAGATCTTCATTGCGCAACACGAGCACGCTGTTGTTTGCTTTGGCGCGCTGCTGCGCCACCCAGAACGTTCGCGCATGGCCCAGGTGAAGATAACCCGTGGGCGATGGGGCAAGCCGGCCGCGATAGGTCCCGGCTGATCCTGTG
>JBEKFT010000112.1:0-5728 GCA_050013175.1 Verrucomicrobiota bacterium | reverse complement strand
GGACGCGCGGTCCCTCCGCAGGACGCGCGGGCAAAAAAAACCCCGCCAGTGCCGTGAGTAACAGTTCCTTTGAACTTATTAGAAACAGTTGGAACCCGCCGGGTTGCTTTCGACGTCCAATAAAGGCCTGTCGGCCACAACCACAACTAAGGTTCCTTGATTTGTTGACTACGGTTCAAGGACATAGTTTCTGTTCACGTGCGTAGGCAGGGAAATTCATTCCGAAAACCTTCGAACCCGGTCCGACCGGCTTCGGCAATCAAATTCCTTTTTCCAAAGAACCGGCGCAATCACTTCAATCGTTCCGTGCGCCTCTAGGATTCTATTATCGTCACTCCTTCGAAATTCTCAAGCAAAATGTGTTCACAAACGATGCGCCGCGGGGGTGCATCTCAATAACTCCTCACCGCCCTGTCCGGCGAACTCGGGCCGCTGGCGGGGCCGGGTTGCGGCGCGGACGACTCCGTGGCCAAGCCGTTCAGTCTGAAGAATCTGATCTTGCGGGTGGAGAACCTGTTAGGAGGCCGCGCGCCGGCGCCACGACCGGGCCATAGTCACATTCCCGCCGCGGCATCGTAACACGCTTGTCACACGCCCGGCATTGTCGCATAACTATCGGCATGGTATCGAAGTCCGCTGTGAGATTGAAAGTTCTGGTGGTTGACGATGAACCGGAAGCAGTCGAACTGGTTGAATTCAATTTGAGGCAGGCGGGTTACTCCGTCGTGACGGCGGGCGATGGCGCCGACGCGCTGAACAAGGCGAGGACGACCCAACCCAGTTTGATTGTCCTCGACCTGATGCTGCCGGAAGTGGACGGGCTGGAAGTCTGCAAAATGTTGCGGCGCGATCCGGCCACGGCCGCCATTCCCATCGTGATGCTGACGGCCAAGGCGGCGGAGATCGACCGTGTTCTGGGCCTGGAGCTGGGCGCCGACGATTATGTCACGAAACCTTTCAGTCCGCGCGAACTCGTGTTGCGTGTCAAAAAACTTCTCCAGCGTGACCGGACTTCAAAGGAAGACCAGGACAAGCTCAACTTCGGGGATTTGCACCTGGACGTGCCGCGCCACATCGTAAGCTGGCGGGGCAAATCCATCGGCCTCACCGCCACCGAATTCAAGCTGCTGACCGTCCTGGCCCAACGGCGCGGACGCGTCCAGTCCCGCGAGCAACTTCTCCGCGATGTCTGGGAGTACAACAGCCTGGTTGACACCCGCACCGTGGACACGCACATGCGGCGGCTGCGCGAGAAGCTCGGGCCGGCGTCGAAATTTCTCGATACCGTGCGCGGCGTCGGCTATCGTTTCATCGAGGCCTGAGACGTTCAAAGCCTGCGCCAGCGCCCCGGGCTGCGTGGGAGTCCAATGCGCTGCGGGTCCCAGACCCGCGCTCCTTTGGTTGCGGCTTCGCCGCGCTGTGCGTTTCAGGGTTCCTGCTGAACGGACGCGGATGGGTTCCTTTGCCTTGTGTGGTCGATTCTAACAGTTCTGGCGTTCATGGCCCTGGCAGCGGTGGTGCACCTGTGGCAGCGGCGCGCATTCCTCCGCGCGCAGGAAACCTCGCGCGCCACGATCGAACAACTCAAGGAATCCCAGGAACGCGCTGCGCACCAGATCCAAACCCAGCAGGAGGCCCTGTTCAACAGCATGATCGAAGGGTTGCTGTTGCTCGACGAACACGGCCGCATCCAGCTCGCCAACCGCGCGTTCTCCGACCTGTTCGGCCTCACCACCCCCGTCCTGGGCAAAACGATCGTTGAAGCGCTGCGCCTGACCGAACTGGCGGCACTGGTCGAAAGCGTCACGCTGCAAAAGCAACTGATCGGCCACGAGCTCAGGCTGGCCGGCCTGTCCGAACGCTGGCTCCAGGTCAATGCCGCCGCCATATCCGACGCCAACGGGAAGCAGCGCGGCACCGTCCTCGTCGTTCACGACCTTACCCGTCTCAAACAACTGGAGCGGGCGCGCCAGGAATTCGTCGCCAACGTCAGCCACGAACTCCGCACCCCCCTGTCCCTCATCAAAGGCTACGTCGAAACGCTGCTCGACGGCGCCAAGGACAATCCCGAAGTCGAGACGAAATTCCTGCAGACCATCCAGCGCAACTCCGAGCGGCTCCAGTTTCTCATCGAGGATCTGCTCACCATTTCCGAACTGGAATCCGGCCGGGTCCGGATGAATTTGCAGAACATCGCCCTGCGGCAAATGGCGGAAAAAGCCCTCGGCGACCTGAGTGCCCGCGCCCGGGCAAAGCGGATGACTCTGACCAATCATCTGCCGGAAGTGACCGTGCAGGCCGACGCGGACCGCCTCCAGCAGGTCTTTGGCAACCTGGTGGACAATGCGATCAAATATGGCCGGCTCGAGGGCTCCGTCACGGTCAGCGGCAAGGCCCTCAACGACGACACTTTCGAGGTGTGTGTCCAGGACGATGGACCGGGAATTCCGGCCGAAGCGTTGGAGCGTGTGTTCGAGCGGTTCTATCGGGTGGACAAGGCCCGGTCGCGGGAACAAGGCGGCACGGGACTGGGCCTTTCCATCGTCAAACACATCGTCCAGAGCCATGGCGGCAAAGTCTGGGCCAAAAGCGAACCCGGCAAAGGCGCCGCGTTCTTCTTCACCCTGCCCCGCGCGGAGTAGCGCAGCCGTTCCGGGCGCCCCGGGATCCAACCGGACAGTTGCGCAACGCCTGGAACACGCCGGCAATTTCAGCGATGGATCCACCGTGGGCGCGGCGGCGCACGATCGTCACTGGCTCGTCGGCGCGTCACGGTAGAACGGCTTGACGCGCTGCCTTCGAAGGGTCCTGAGCCGGTGGTAGCCCACCAGCTTGCCCCGCTGTTCGTCCCACAGGCGAAACGTGAAGGATTTCAGGCTGGAGAACAGGGTCACGGGTTTCACTCCCTGAAACAGCGGATCCGCTTTGTGGCACTGTTCCAGGTGATAATTGGGAATCCGGGGGCTCAGGTGATGAATGTGGTGGAACCCGATGTTGCCGGAAAACCATTGGAGGATTCCGGGCAGTTTGTAAAACGAACTCCCTTGCAGCGCCGCCGCCGTGTAATCCCACTCCTCGCCGCGTTTCCAGTAAACACCCTCGAATTGATGCTGCACGTAAAACAGCCACACCCCTGCGGAACCGGCCACCATCAACATCGTCAACTGAATGATCAGATAGGCTTTGAGGCCGAAAACGGATGCCAGGCCCACCGCCATTCCAAGGATCCCCAGATTGGTCAAATACACCGAATGCCGTTCCCGCATGGCCGCCCTGGACGAGGGAAAACGTTGCCTGATCAGGAACAGGAACAGGGGCGCCACAACAAAGAGCACGACCGGATTGCGGGCCAGCCGGTAAGCGAACCGTTTCCAACGGGACGCTTCCAGGTATTCCTGCACCGTCAACGTCCACACGTCGCCAGTCCCGCGCCGATCCAGATCGCCGCTGGTCGAATGATGAAGCGCGTGTTCCCACCGCCAATGATGGTACGGAGTAAAGGTCAACACGCCCGTGATGAACCCGACGATGTCGTTGGCCCTTCTGGATTTGAAAAAGGAGCCGTGACCGCAGTCATGAAAAATGATGAAGACGCGGACGAGAAAGCCGCCGGCGAGAATCGCCAGGGGCACGGTCAGCCAGTAGGATACCGCCAGGCTTAGGGACATCAGGTACCAGAGGACGGCGTAAGGAACCAGGGTGTTCACTATCTGCCAGAGGGCCCGGCCCAGTGCGGGCCGCTGAAATCGGGCCACCACGCGCTTCCAACTGGAAGTGTCCGGCAGCGGCTGTTGTGAGGAGGAAATCGGTTGTTGACTCATAACCTGTGTTTTCAGCATTCGATGGATCACACCCGTTCGCTCTTTCAGAACTGTTCCCGGATATCGGGTTTCAAATCGTCAGTGAACGGATTTCAATGAGGATTTGCCGGTCTTGAACCTTAACGGGGTCTTTAATACCCTGTACAGTCGCACAAATGCGCGACAAGGCAATTTTTATCGAGAGCCTTCAATCGCACATTCTGGGCTTGTAAAGGCTCCGCGGACCGGAGTATGTTACCTGTGAATTTTGACCAAGCCTTTTGGGGCAGCTTCCAGAGTGTCCTCTCTCGTTCGGCTGAATTCCAATTTAAATCATGATGCATCGGCGAAAAACAACCCCCCGGGCGGAGTACCGCCTGAGCGAAACCCAGCGGGTGAACAATTCGGTCAGCCTCGCGGAAAAGTTTCCGAAGCTGAAATCACTGATGGTGGATCTCGCGTACTTCGACACGGACGGCCTCACCAAGAGCGGCGAGTTGAAATACAGGGTGAACGTTCATTACGCCAAGTCGGTGTTTTCCTTTGCATGCCCGAGCCACGAATGTGTGGGCGGCGATTTCGATCTGAGCGGCGCAGTCGCCCAGGCGGTGAGCGATCGGCACAAAATTGCCCAGGGCGAGATCCGGTGCAAGGGCTGGCGGACCTTGCCCAAAGAAACCAAAGAGCCGTGCCGCAATCTGCTGCGCTACAAGCTGAGCCTTGGATATGTCTGAAGTTAAACTGAGAAAAGGGGAACCGGTGGAAAAAGCAATCCGCCGGCTCAAAAAGAAACTGGACCGCGAACAAACGTTGGTCCAGGTCCGCCTGCATCGGCGCTTCGAAAAGCCCAGCGCCCGGAAACGCCGGAAACAGAAGGCGGCCCGGTTCCTGGTCATGTTGAGGGAAAGATATTCCGACGCGTGACCCCGGGACCGCGCGGTCGGCCGCTTCAGCCGCGAGCGAACTTGTCCAAATGGCGCTTGCTATTTGGCGGGGATAGTCGATTCTACCTCTGTCACAACAAAAGCTTGTCGCTTCCAGCACATGGTGAATCTTCAGTTGAACATCGTTCAGTGATGATTTGAAACCCGGTCGTCGGGAACAGTCTGGCAAAGAGCAGCAGGTCTGGATTAAAAACCATCATGAGCACAAAACTATACGTCGGGAATCTTTCCTTTGACGTCACCGAAACCGACCTCCGCGACATGCTTTCAAAGCACGGTCCCGTGAACGAGATCAATGTCATCATAGATAAAGTCACCGGGCGTGCTCGCGGGTTCGCTTTCGCCACCATGAACACCGAGGAAGGGGCCAAAGCCGCCATCCTGGCCTTGAATGGCAAGGACTGGAAAGGCCGCGCGCTGACGGTCAACGAAGCCCGCCCGCGAGAGGAACGTTCCGGCGGCGGCGGCCGCGGTTACGGCGGCGAAGGCCGCTCCAATCGGTAGGAATCAGCCCCAATGGATTGAACAGAGCGACGGGACTCCGGCAAACCGAAGCCCGCTTGTTCTCATTCCCATGCCAAACCAATCAATTGACGCGCGCCAGGGGCCGAGGCAGCAGAATTTCGAACGCGTTTTCTCCCGGGAACCATTCAACGGACTCAAATCCATCCTCGACAGCCTGTCTGCCAGCCGGGAGGCCCTGTTCGAAGCCGTGAACCGCTCGAATTCATACGAGGATCTCCTGGCCAAACTCGGCTATCGAATGACCCTGACGAAACAGATTCACGTGCAGGATTCCTTCTCGCGGCTGGGACCTGCCGGCGGGATCAAGGCCGTTCTTCCTTATCACGACATTCCGACGCAACGTTCCCTGCCCACGCTCATCCACTTTAACTCCACCGTAACCACCACCCCCGAATCCGCCGTGTTCTTCGACAAAATGCTCGTCGCGCTCAGTACGCAATTGAGCACCGAGAATCAAGA
>JBEKFT010000111.1:0-5738 GCA_050013175.1 Verrucomicrobiota bacterium | reverse complement strand
CCTGCGCTACTCCTTCCAAACCACCCTGCGCCCCGCCACCGCGATCCCGCCCCGCGCAATGGCCGCCACACATTTCGGATAGAGCTCGTGCTCGGCCGAATGAATCCGCCGATGCAACGTCTCCGGCGTGTCGTCGTCCAGCACAGGCACCGGCTGCTGCCCGATGATGGGCCCGGAATCCACGCCCGCATCCACAAAGTGAACCGTGCATCCCGTGAACCGCACCCCGTGGTCCAACGCCTGTTTCCAGGCTTCCAAACCGGGAAAAGACGGCAGAAGTGACGGATGAATGTTGATGATCCGCCCCTCGAACGCGCGCAGGAAATCACCCTTCAACACCCGCATGAACCCGGCCAGCGCAACCAGATCCACCCGCGCCGCGCGCAGGGCGTCGATGTAAGCCCGCTCCGCGTCCTCATCCAGCTTCGTGCGGAATTGGCCCGGCGCGATGAAGCGCGCAGGAATGCTCCTCTCGCGGGCCCGATCCAGTATCCCCGCCTCCGCCACGTCGCTCAACACCAGCGCCACTCCCGCGGGAATCGTTCCCGCCGCGCACGCCTCGGCGACGGCCACGAAGTTCGAGCCCTTGCCCGAACCCAGGATGCCAATGCGGAATGAACGCTCGCTCGTCACGCGCCTTTCTTACAGCCTCAAACCGTGCAGCCGCAAGCTTTAGCTTCCGCGCAAATCCTTGGACTTCCTCCGGGAATTCGTGTTCCTTGTTCGCCGCGACTCTATGGAACAGCAACCGCAACCCCTGGATTCACTGATCGAACAGCGCAAGGCCAAACTCGCCGCACTGCGCTCGAAGGGCATCGACCCTTTCCGAAACAAATTCTCGCCCTCCGAAACCTGCGCCGCAGCCCGAGCGAATTATGCCGAAGGACGCGAAGCCGCCGTCGCCGGCCGGGTCACCGCCCATCGCGACATGGGCAAAAGCCTGTTCATCGACGTGCGCGACCAGAGCGGCCGGATCCAGGTTTACGCGCAGAAAAATGTCCTCGGCGACGAGCAGTTCGACATCTTCCGCCACCTCGATCTGGGCGACTTCATCGGAGCGCGCGGCACGCTGTTCACGACCAAGACCGGGGAGCCTACAATCCGCCTCACGGCTTTCACCGTGCTCGCCAAGGCGCTGCGCCCGCCGCCCGCGAAGTACTACGGCCTCGAAGACACCGAAATCCGCTATCGCCAGCGGTATCTCGACCTGATCGCCAATCCCGCCGTGAAGGATGTGTTTCTCCAGCGCAGCGAAATCATCCGCGAAATCCGGAATTTTCTCCACGACCGCGGCTTCGTCGAGGTCGAAACCCCGATGATGCAGGCGATTCCCGGCGGCGCGGCGGCGCAACCGTTCGTCACGCACCACAAGGCGCTGGGCTGCAATTTCTATCTCCGCATCGCCCTCGAGCTTTATCTCAAGCGGCTGCTGGTCGGCGGGATGGACAAGGTTTTCGAGATCGGCCGCAACTTCCGCAACGAAGGGCTGTCGCGCAAACACAACCCCGAGTTCACCATGCTCGAAGCCTACCAGGCTTACGGCGATTACGAGAGCATGATGGAGCTGGTCCAGGGCCTCGTCTGCCATGTCGCGGAGAACGTCCTCGACACCCTCGTCATCGAACAGAAGGATCCCGAAGGCAAAGTCCTCAAAACAATCAACCTCACGCCGCCCTGGCGGTCTGTGAAATACAAAGACATCGTCCGGGAACGGGCTGGAGCGGATTGGTTCGACGTCACACCCCGGCAACGACGCGATCGAGCCGTTCAACTCGGCGCCGATATCGGCCCGGAATACGCGGACTTCGAAGTCACGGGAGCGGTGTTCGAAAAGTTGATCGAGCCGACGCTCATTCAACCGACATTCGTCACGCATCTGCCGAAAGAGCTCGTGCCGCTGGCCAAACTCTCGCCTGAAGACCCGGCCACCGTCGAAGTCTTCGAGTGCTGCATCAACGGCCAGGAAATCGCCCCGGCCTACACCGAGCAGAACGACCCGATCGAGCAGCGCGAGCGGCTGGAACATCAGGCCGGCGGCGAACAACAAAAGCTCGACGAGGATTTTCTCATCGCGCTCGAACACGGCATGCCGCCCGCCGGCGGGATGGGAATGGGCATCGACCGGCTCTGTATGATGCTCCTGGGGCAGGAAAGCATCCGCGATGTGATCCTGTTCCCGCAGTTGAAGCCGAAGGTCTAGCCCGCAAGTTCTCTCTTTTGGGGAGCGCGCGCGTCCCGCGTGCTGCCGACGGCGTCGCGCCGTCGGCTTTGTTTTCCCTGAGTCTCCACAAACTGCCGCGGCGCCAAATGAAAGTCAGAATTTTTGGGGAGCGCGCGCGTCCCGCGTGCCGCCGACGGCGTCGCGCCGTCGGCTTTGTTTTCCCTGAGTCTCCACAAACTGCCGCGGCGCCAAATGAAAGTCAGAATTTTTGGGGAGCGCGCGCGTCCCGCGTGCTGCCGACGGCGTCGCGCCGTCGGCTTTGTCTTCTCTGAGTCTCCACAAACTGCCGCGGCGCCCAAGGAAAGTCAGAATGTCGGGGGATGTGGCGCGACGCCGCATCGGGCACGCCAGAGGCGCGCGCTCCCCATGACTCAAGCGGCGGTGCCAGGACGTGCAGCCGTCGGTAGTACGCCAATTTGAAGGAGGCTGTCCCGACTCAAGATCGACATTTTGAGGGTCGTGCAGGGTACTTACCCCTGACCGGAGGCGTTGGACATTCCCCTGCCCCTTTGGTACCGTCCATCCGTTTGATGCAATCATGAGCATACCCGGCAACCCGAAAGCACCCGCAGCCGCGCCCGCGGCCGCCTCCGATTTCATCCGCGACATCGTCGCCAAACACGTCGAGGAAAAGAAGTATCCGCGCATCCACACCCGCTTCCCCCCGGAGCCGAACGGCTACCTGCACATCGGCCATGCCAAGAGCATTTGCCTGAATTTCGGCATCGCCCGCGAGTTCGGCGGCATTTGCAACCTCCGAATGGACGACACCAACCCGACGAAGGAAGACGTCGAATACGTGGACTCCATCACCGAGGACGTCAACTGGCTCATCAGCGGCTGGGCGGATGACCGGCTCGGGTTCAAGCCCTCGGGCAAAACACCCGATGCGGTGACCAGCGCCGGCAAGCCGGACTTCTATCTCGGGCACGTCGTCCCGAAGAACGCGCCCGGCGCGAAGCTCGAACCCTTTTATGCGTCGGATTATTTCGACCAGATTTACGATTACGCCGTCCAGTTGATCCGAAAAGGCAAAGCCTACGTCTGCGACCTGTCACCGGCGGATGCCGACACGTATCGCGGCTCGCCCGATCGGCCGGGAAAGGATTCACCCTTCCGGAACCGCTCGGTGGAAGAAAGCCTCGATCTATTCAACCGGATGAAGAACGGCGAATATCCCGATGCAACCCGCACGTTGCGGGCAAAGATTGACATGGCCTCGCCGAATATCTGGTTGCGCGATCCAATCCTCTACCGCATCCGCCACTCCGAGCACCACCATACCGGCAATAAATGGTGCCTCTACCCGATGTACGATTTCGCCCATTGCCTGAGCGATTACCTCGAAGGCATCACTCACTCGATCTGCACGCTCGAATTCGAGGTCCACCGGCCGCTGTACGATTGGATTCTCGAGAACCTCGACCTGCCCCGCCCGTTGCCGAGACAATACGAGTTCGCAAAGTTGATTCCCAGCCACACCATTGTTTCCAAGCGCAAGCTGATCCAACTCGTCAACGACCACGCCGTCACCGGTTGGGATGATCCCCGGATGCCGACCATCTCAGGAATCCGCCGTCGAGGCGTGCCCGCCGCCACCCTGCGCCGTTTCGCCACCGAAGTCGGCGTCACGAAATTCATCAGCCTAACGGACATGGCCGTTTTCGAACACATCGTCCGCGACGACCTGAACAAGATCGCCCTCCGCCGCCTCGCCGTGCTGCGGCCCCTCAAAGTCGTCATCACGAATTATCCCGAAGGCAGGACCGAGGAACTGGACGCCGTCAACAATCCCGAGGATCCGAACGCCGACACGCGAAAGATTCCGTTCTGCCGCACGCTGTTCATCGAGCGGAATGATTTCATGGAAACACCGCCCCCGAAATACTTCCGCCTGCGGCCCGGCGGCGAAGTCCGCCTGAAATACGCCTACATCATCAAGTGCGACGAAGTGGTGAAGGACGCCGGCGGCGCCGTCGCCGAACTGCGCTGCACCGCCGATCTCGACAGCAAGAGCGGCGGGCCCGCGGCGAATCGCAAGATCAAAGGCACGATCCATTGGGTCAGCGCCCTGCATGCCATCGACGCCGAGGCGCGCCTTTACGACCGCCTGTTCACCGCGGCCGAGCCGGACGCGGGCGGGGACTTCAGGTCATCGCTGAATCCACACTCGCTGGAAGTCGTAACCGCCAAATGCGAACCGAGTCTGAAGGCCGCGAAGCCGGACTTGCGATACCAATTCGAGCGGCTCGGCTACTTTACGTTGG
This sequence comes from Verrucomicrobiota bacterium, assembly GCA_050013175.1. Lineage (GTDB taxonomy): Bacteria > Verrucomicrobiota > Verrucomicrobiia > Limisphaerales > BOG-1460 > BOG-1460. The sequence goes on along the minus strand of JBEKFT010000111.1, from coordinate 1,250 downwards.
ACAAGGACGCTCAACCCTCAGCCGACAACCCCCGGCTGATTTTCAACCGGACCCTGACGCTTAAAGACACGTGGGCGAAGGAAGCCCGCAAGGAACCCGCCCGCTGAACCCGCGCGAAAGGAACGCCGGCTCGGGGCGGGGACGGCTCGTCCCCGGTTCTCTGGAGTTTCAGGAATCTAACTGGGGACGAGCCGTCCCCACCCCGCATTAGTTAGCCCTGTCGCCGGCTCAGGCGGGTTGGCTTTGAATTGACGTCCGCGGAGCGGGCTGGTAAAAAGCGGCTCAACGCAACGCAGCCGAATCTGATGAAAAAATCCAGTCAACCCCGATACAGCCGGATTCTGTTGAAACTCAGTGGCGAGGCTCTGGGCGGCGAGGCAGGTGTCAGCATCTGCCCCGAGGCGGTGCAGAACATGGCGGAGCAAATCCGTGAGGTGCGCGACCTGGGCGTGCAGGTCGTCATCGTGATCGGCGGCGGGAACATTTTCCGCGGCCTGCCCGGCAGCGAACGCGGCATCGAACGCGCCACGGGCGATTATATGGGGATGCTCGCCACCATCATCAATTCACTCGCCTTGCAGGATGCGCTGGAAAAAACCGGCGTTGCCACGCGCGTGCAGAGCGCCATCACCATGGCCCAGGTCGCTGAACCCTTCATCCGGCGCCGCGCCGTGCGGCACCTGGAAAAAGGCCGGGTGGTCATCTTCGGCGGCGGCACGGGAAACCCTTATTTTTCGACCGACACCGCGGCCGCGCTGCGCGCCAACGAAATTGGCGCCGAAGTGATCCTGAAAGCCACCAAGGTGGATGGCATTTACGATTGCGACCCGAAAAAGAATTCCAACGCGCGGCGTTTTTCCAAGATCACCTACTCCGACGCGCTGCAACGACAACTCAAAGTGATGGATTCCACCGCGTTCTCGCTGTGCATGGACAATAAAATGCCCATCATCGTTTTCGACCTCTTCCGGCCCCATAATCTGAAGCGGGTGGTCCTGGGGGAAAAGGTGGGCACCCTGGTGACAAGCTAGATTCATCTACCATGACATTCGCCTCCCGCGAAGACGCCGGGCAGAAGCTCGGAGGCAACTTGCACGAAAGAGGGTTGGAGACGGAAGTGGTGCTCGGGCTGCCTCGAGGCGGAGTTGTGGTGGCGGCAGAAGTGGCCCGCATCCTCCACCGCCCCCTCGATGTGCTCGTCGTGCGCAAAATCGGGCATCCGTTCCATCGTGAATTTGCCGTCGGAGCCA
>JBEKFT010000110.1:0-5748 GCA_050013175.1 Verrucomicrobiota bacterium | reverse complement strand
CCGGCGGATCGGCTGCCTGCCGACCGCCGTTTCAACCCGCTCGCGCTGAATCCATACGTCCTTTACAAAGCCCTTCCCCAGGTGAAACATTACACTCAAATCGAGCTCGTCCGCGCGATGGACAGGCTGCTGCAATGCAACCGGCGCCTCGTTTCGAGCGGCCTGGATGAATCCCTGGTCCTCCAACAGACCCTGGCCCAGATCGCAGGCCGTCCCGGGACGCGGGCGGTCCCGGCATCGAACTAGCCGCGGACGACGCTTGGAACTTTTTTTGAGGCAAGCAATCGATGAGCAATCCGTCGGCAAAAATGTTTGTGTCCGTGGGAGAGAAATTCGCCTGCGTGAAGATCTCTGGGCAGGCCAATTTCACGTCCAGCATCGATTTCAAAACGCTGGTCGATGAACTCCTGCAGAAGGGTTGCACCGATTTCGTGCTGGACCTGACCGATTGCCTGCTGATGGACAGCACTTTTCTGGGCGTGCTGGCCGGGTTTGGATTGAAAATGAGCGGGCTGCCGGCGGACAACGTCAAGCGCCGGCTCGAGTTGTTCAACCCGAACCCGCGCATTGCCGAGCTGCTGGAGAACCTCGGCGTGCTGCATCTGTTCGAACTCGCCGAGGGCGAAATCCGGCTGCCGGAAAAGGTCGAGTCCTGCGGCTGCGCGACCGCCAGCCCCACCCGGGACGAAGTCAAACGCACCTGTCTCGAGGCGCATCGGACGCTCATGGAAATCAATCCCGACAACGTCACCCGCTTCAAGGATTTGACGCAGTTTCTGGCCGAGGATCTGAAAAAGCGGAACGCGGCAAAACCCCCGGCCTGAATCCGCGGTGAGCCGGCCAACGGTTCGGGATGGAACAGGCGAAGGAGCTGATCCGCTAATGACGCGAATCATCGCGAATGGTTCTCATTCGCGGAAATTCGTGAAATTCGCGGATACTTTTTTATCCGTGGCTTTTAGAAACTTCGCAGGTTCCATTCCTCCAGCAGGTCTCCGGGGATTTCCCGGAGAAACCGCGACGGTTCCTGCATCACGTCGCCGCCGGCGCCCGGCGTCGCCCGGACCACGGGATAGCTCAGATACAGCTCGTTGCGCGCCCGCGTGATGGCCACATAGATCAAACGCCGTTCCTCTTCCTGCCCTTCCTCCGTTTCCAGTGAGCGCGCCGAAGGAAACAACCCTTCGCAAAGCATGATCACGAACACGACGTCGAATTCGAGTCCCTTGGCCTGGTGGATGGTGGAAAGCCGGAGCCGCTCGTCATCGCGGCCGGCCGGTTGCCCCTCCTCGGCTTCCAGGGTGGTCAGCAGGGCCAGTTGCGTCAGGCAATCCTCCACCGTTTCAAACTGCCGCGTGAACACGGCCAGTTGTTCGAGGTCCTCCAGCCGCGAGCGGTAATTCGCATAGCTCTCCTTCAAATGATCCTCGTATCCGGCCTCCACCACCAGGCGGATCATCTTCGACGCGTTCGTCCGCGCGTCGTCCGCCTCCAGTTGCGCGATCGTAGCTGTGAACTGCGCCCAGGCCGTCGCGGCCTTCCTCGGCACGCTCCCCGCGCAAGCCTGCATCGCCGTCGCCACCGCGTGCGAGATTCTGGACAACGGACTTTGACCCTCCGACTTTGGACTTTGGGCTTTGGACTTTGGGCTCTGGACTTCCGCCTCGAACAGGTTCCATAATTTCTCCGCCCCTTTCCCGCCGATCCCCGGCAACAACTGCGCCAGCCGTTTGAACGAAAGTTCGTCGCGCGGATTGGTGACCAGCTTGATATAGGCCGTGACATCCTTGATGTGCGCCTGCTCGAAAAACCGGATGCCGCTAGTGATGCTGAACGGGATGTTTCGCCGCGTCAGCTCCAGTTGCAGTTCGAGCGCATGAAAATGCGAACGGTACAACACGGCCATCTTGTTCAGGTCTTCGCCTTCCTCGCGCAGTTGAAGCACGCGCTGGACGACGAACGCGGCCTGCTCGAAATCGTTGTTGCAGGCCACCAGGACCGGTTTTGCGCCGGACTTGCGCGAGGGCGCCAGTTGCTTGGCGAACTGATGCACGTTGGCCGCGATCGCCGCGTTTGCCACCTCGAGGATCTCCGGCGTGCTGCGGTAATTCGTCTCGATTTTGTAAACCTTCGCCTCCGGATACCGCTTCGGAAATTTGAGGATATTCTCGTAATTCGCGCCACGCCACGCGTAGATGCTTTGCGCATCGTCGCCGACTACCATCACGTTGCCGTGCCGCGCCGCCAGCAGATCGATCAGGTCGCTCTGGAGCCGGTTGGTGTCCTGGTATTCATCCACCAGCACGAATTGGAACCGCCGCTGGTAATGCCCGCGCACGTCCCCGTGCTCCTGCAGCAGCTTGAGCCAGAGCGCGAGCAGATCGTCGAAATCCATCGCGTTCGTCCGGCGCTTGCGCGCGGCATAACGCCGTCGGATGTCGTCCAGTTGCGGCGCGAGCTTCGAAAAGTAATCATACTGCGCCCGCAACACCTCGGGGATCGTCCGGTGCGTGTTCACCGCGAGTGAAAAAACATCGCCCAACACTTCCGCCTTGGGGAAGCGGGTCGCCTTGATATCGACGCCCGATTCCGCCACGCAGGTCGTGATCAGGTGCCTGGCATCCTCGCGGTCCAGGATGGTGAAGTCGCGCTCGTATCCCAGCAGGCCGGCGTGCTGGCGCAGAATGCGATTGCCGATCGAGTGGAACGTTCCGCCCCAGAGCGACGCCAGTTCCTGCCCAAGCAGCTCCGCCACGCGCCGCATCATCTCCTTTGCCGCCTTGTTCGTGAACGTGAGGAGCAGAATCCGGTCGGGCGGGATCCCCTGTTCCAGCAGATACGCCACCCGGTAGGTGAGCGTGCGCGTCTTGCCCGAGCCCGCCCCGGCGATGACGAGCGAGGGCCCCGGCGGCGCGGTCACGGCCGCCAGTTGCTGCTCGTTCAACTCCCGGGCGTAATCAATCTGCAGAGGAACCGCCGGCCGGAACGGCTGCAGAACGTAATCGCGCGACATGCGCAAAACCGTAGTCAGGGACGGCTCGCTTGTCGAATCTGCAATGGCGTTCGGCGAGTCTTTGGGAAAACATCCAACATCCAATGGAGCAACGGCGCATTCAGAGCTTTGGATGTTGGTTGTTTGGTCCCTCTGCATCGGAGCGCTGATACCACCGACGCGACCGGTTGCAGACGTTGCAGACGGAGAGCATCACCGGCACTTCCACGAGCACGCCGACGACGGTGGCCAGGGCGGCGGGCGAATCCGCGCCAAACAGCGTGATCGCCACCGCCACCGCGAGTTCGAAAAAGTTGCTCGCGCCGATCAGCGAGCCCGGCGCGGCCACGCTGTGCTCCACCCCCAGCCGCCGCATGAGCAGGTAAGTCAGCCCGGAATTGAAATAGACCTGGATGACAATGGGCACGGCGATCAGCAGGACGGCGAACCAGCGGCTGGTGAGGTTCCGGGATTGGAAGGCAAAGATCAGGACCAGGGTCAGCAGGAGCGCCCCGATCATCACCGGATGAAACTTCGGAAGGAACGTTTGCTCGAACCAGTCCCTCCCATGCGACTTCAGCAGCGTCGCGCGGGTCAGCCAGCCCGCCGTGAGCGGGATGACGATGAACACGACAACCGAGGTGACGAGCACCCGGGCGGGCACGACGACGTGGGCCACGCCGCAGAGGAACATCACGATCGGCGCGAACGCCACGAGCATGATCAGGTCGTTGACTGCCACCTGGACGAGCGTGTAGGCGGGGTCGCCATCGGTCAGATACGACCACACGAACACCATCGCGGTGCAGGGCGCCGCCGCGAGGATGATGAGGCCGGCGCTGTAGTTTTTCGCGGTTTCCGGGTCGATCCACGCCGCGAAGACATGCTGCAGGAAGACCCAAGCCAGCAGGGCCATGCTGAACGGTTTGACCAGCCAGTTGACGAACAGCGTCACGAGCAGGCCCACGGGCTTGCGCGTGATGCCGCCCAGCGCAGTGAAGTCCACCTTCAGCATCATCGGGTAAATCATCAGCCAAAGGAGGATGCTGATGGGCACATTGACCTGCGAGCCCTGCCCGAATTGCATCTTCTGCAGGTCCGACGTCAGGACCGGAAGCCACCCGCCCAGCCCGACGCCGACAACCATGCAAAGGAAAACCCACAACGTCAGGTAGCGCTCGAAGAACGCCAGCCGCTTTGCAGGCGCGCTCACAGCTTTGTCCACGCAAACACCGCGGTCAGGCGCGATGGATGCCTCCGGCGGAGGACACCCTCTCTCTCCGCCAACCAAGAGACCGCTTCGATTCTCATCTTCCTTTTCCTCCGGACCCAGGGCGGGACCTGAACACCTTCCTAACCACAACACTTCCCGGCAGACCGTGTTTCACTCGCTGCTTGCGAGCCGCAGCAGGGATCACCGGCATCTGCCGGTTTGCTCAGCCCGGCTCCCGTCAACCGGTCCACCAGCCTCAGAATCGCCTGGTGCGGGGAGTCCTTCACCTTGGCGCCCGATTCCGCGGCGCGCGCCATGACCTCGTTGGATACTCCCATCTGCTGTGCCTGGTGATAATGGTATTTCAGACAGGGTTCGCAGTTCGATGCAATCGCCGCGCCGATGGCGACCAACTCATTCACCGCCGCCGTGTAATCGACAATCGAAACCGCCTTGCCGGCCGACACTTCCAGGCTGGTTACGTAATCGCTCGCTTTTGCGCCCGGGGGCAGGTGCGCGATGATCTTCAGATAGAGCGGATCTTTCCAATCCGTCATCGCCTCCAGATAATCCTTCTTTGCCTTCAGCCGGATTTCCGTCAGTCCGGCTTCACGCGCCATCCGCTCGGTTTCCTCGACCGGCACGGCGCCCGCCACACAGCCCACCAGGGCCTCGACCATCTCTCTCACCCCGGGCGGCAACGGCTTGAGCAGCGCCAGGTCCGACACGGCCACCCGTCCGCCCGGCTTCAGTACCCGCGCAATCTCGCGCCACACCTGTGGCTTGTCGGGAGACAGGTTGATCACGCAATTTGAAATCACCACATCCACGCTGTCATCCGCCAGCGGCAGATGCTCGATCTCGCCCAACCGGAATTCCACATTATCCAGTCCCGACCGCTCGCGATAGGCCGCGATGTTCTTTCGCGCCCTGGCCAGCATCTCCGGCGTCATGTCCACCCCGATGCCGCGGCCTGTCGCGCCCACCTTCCGGCCCGCGATGAACACGTCGAAACCGCCGCCGCTTCCCAGATCCAGAACGACTTCGCCCGGCTTCAATGCCGCCAGCGCCGTCGGATTGCCGCAGGACAAGCCCATGTTGGCCCCCTCCGGCAACGCGGCCAGCTCCTCTGCACTGTAACCGATGTAGTTGGCCAATTTCGCCGAATCCTCGGGACCCGACCCGCAGCAGCTCACCCCTCCCGAACAGCTCCCATGTTCGACCTGGGCAATCTTGCCATAACCTTCGCGGACCGCTCGCCGCACACTCTCTGAATCCACTGTCTCTTTCATGTTGCACCTCGTGTTGTATGGAGCGCCGTGCCCGGCGCGCCGTGGTTGAGCGACTCCGGCAGGCTTTCCACGAACCTGCGGATCTCGTCCCGCACCCGCCGGTAAACGTTCAACTTCTCCTCGCCGTCCGGCAGGCGCTTCGTCAATTGGGGAGGGTCATCAAATCCCACGTGCACGACCCTGGCTTTGCCGGGGAACACGGGGCAATGCTCATTCGCATGGCCGCAGACGGTGACGACGAAATCGAAGGT
>JBEKFT010000109.1:0-5757 GCA_050013175.1 Verrucomicrobiota bacterium | reverse complement strand
GCGCGGGTCTATGACCCGCAGCAGGGTTGGCAGGGCAATGGGCGAGTGGAGTATGCCGTGCGCGTGGATGGTTCTGCGTTGCTGCGGCTCACAGAGCCGCGGTCCGGACAGCGGGTCTGCGACCCGCAGCAGGCGCTGGCGGAGCATGACGTGCTGGGAGGCATCAATGATTTGCAGGCTTTCCAGGCTTGCCGCCGCTCACCGCGTGGGTCTGATGTGCGCGCCAGTTCCATCCGAAACCTCAGCCTTAGTGAGGAGCTGTGCGAAGGGATGCTTGAATCTCCGCCCCGGTTTCATTAAATGTCGTGCGTGCCAACGAAAGTTGTTGCTGTTGCCAACCAAAAAGGCGGGGTTGGAAAGACCACCACCGCGGTCAACCTGGCCGCGTGCGTGGCGGCGGTTGGCAAGCGCGTTCTCCTGTTCGATCTGGACCCGCAGGCCAACGCCACCAGCGGCGTGGGTCTGGAAAAAGAGGAGGGAGCGAGCGCTTACCGGGTGTTGCTGGGCGAGGGGAGCCTGACCGACAAAATCCGGAAAACAGTTTTCGACGGGCTGAGCGTCATTCCCAGCGAGGTGGATTTGTGCGGGGCGGACATCGAGCTGGCCCGGGCCGAGAACCATCTGCTCCGGGTGGCGCAGGCGCTGCGGCCGGTGCTGGACGGCCAGCAATTCGACGTGATCCTCATCGATTGTCCGCCGTCGCTCGGCATCCTCACGCTGAATGCCTTCGCGGCGGCGGACGGGTTGCTCGTGCCGCTCCAGTGCGAGTACTATTCGCTGGAGGGAATTTCCATGATCAACCGGATCCTCGGCCAGCTCCAGGGCAACGGCATCAATCCGCGCCTGGAGATCCTGGGCGTGGTGATGACGATGTATGACGGACGCACGAGGCTGGCGGCCCAGGTTGTGAGCGAAGTGCGCGAGTACTTTGGCGAGCGCGTTTTTGAAACGATGATTCCGCGCAGCACGCGGCTCGCGGAAGCCCCGAGCTTCGGCAAGCCGATCATTCATTATGACAAATACAGCAGCGGAGCGGCCGCCTACGAACTCCTGGCACAGGAATTCATCGGACGGCTCGGGCTTTGATCCGCGTTCGGACGCGGCCCCGGGTCGAGGCACCGACCAGCCATGGACTCTGGAGGGAGACCTTTGAGCGGCTCCTCCCGCCGGGGAATCCTTCTGGTTTCGGGGCTGCTCCTCCTGCTGACGCTGGCCCTGCGGGTGCCGCTGCTGGACATCCCGTTCGAGCGGGACGAAGGCGGTTACTCGTACATTGCCTGGAGGCTCGGGTATCACGAACTTCCGTACCGTGATTGGATCGACCACAAACCGCCCGCCATCTATTGGGTGTACCACCTGGCCTTGAGCCTGCCATTTGGATCGATTCGCTCCGTCCATGTCATGGCGCTGCTGTTCTCGGCGTCGTCGGCTTGCGCCCTCTTCTTTTTGGCCTCCCGCCTGGTCGGCCGACCCTGGGCGGCGGTTGCCGCCGCCCTGTTCGCGCTTGTTTCCACAGATCCGCTCGTGCAGGGGACGTCCGCAAATACAGAGTTGTTCATGCTGCTTCCGCTGATCCTTTCCCAACTTGCCTTCCTTTCGGCGGCAGCCGGCGGCCGTCGCAGAATCCTTCTGATGATAGTGTGCGGCGTGCTGAGCGGTATCGCGGTCGCCTTCAAACAGGTGGCCGCCGTCAACTGGCTTTTTCTCATCGCATGTTATTTCGCATTCGCCACGGGCGGGCGGCGGCTGCGGGAGACGCTGTCATTTGCCGCATGGTCCACGGCGGGACTCGCCGCCACCTGGGGACTCATCGCGATGTATTTTGCATTCCACCACGCGCTGCGTGATTTCATCTATTGGGTGTTCACTTACAATCTGGAGTACGCCGACACAACCCCGTGGAGAGAGCGTTTGGAGAATTGCGCGCAGACGCTCACGACGCTCTGGCGGACGCAGGCGGGGGTTTGGATTCTGTCGGTGGCAGGTTTTGCGGGTGTTTGGCCGGCCGGCCGGAGGAAGTGGTTGCTGTTCCTGGGCGGGTGGCTCCTGACGAGCCTCGCGGGAGTCAGTGCGAGTGGATTCTTTTTTCCGCATTATTTCCAGCAACTGCTGCCCGCGTTGTGCGTCACCGCGGCGCTGGGAGCTGAGGTGGTGTATCATTCCCGGTTTTGGAGCGGGATTTCCGCCTGGGGCCGGGGATCGCTGCTGGTCCTGCTTCTGGTTTTGCCGCCGGCGACGGTGTTGTTTCCGTTTCTGTTTGTGTATTCCCCCGCGGAAGCGGTTCGGAGGATCTACCCGGGCAATCCATTTGCCGAGATGCCGGACATGGGCAGGCGTATCGCCGAGGTGACGCAGCCGCAGGACCGGGTGTTCCTGTATGGGATGGAGGCCGAAGCCCTCTTTTATGCGCGGCGCGTTTCGGCCACGCGCTACGTCAATCTTCTTCCCTTGTACAGCCCCCATCATGATACGCGGGAGAAACAGCTCGAAACCGCCCGGGAAATAACTCTTGCCCGGCCGGCGGCGGTATTCTGGCTTCCGAACGGACTCTTTTTCCGGCCGGGAACCGAGCAGTATTTCTCGGGCTGGATCGAAACCTATCGCGTCCAGAACTTCCGTGCCGACACCGGCATGGCCATGGACCCGGCCTACCATTATCGGCTCATCCCGATTCCCAAAGACCTGTCCATCTCGCTGTGGCCCGGGGAGCAGCTTGTCGGCGCCCTGTATGTGACGAAAACCCGATAACGGGTGGATCAGACCGTCCCGGTCTTGTTCAAATAGCCGTCAATGGCCCGCGCGGCGCGTTTGCCATCGCCCATGGCGAGGATGACGGTGGCGGCGCCGCGGACGATGTCGCCGCCTGCGTAAACGCCGGGGAGACTGGTCATGCCGTTGTCGTCCACGAGAATGTTTCCCTGGCGGTTCAACTTCAGCTCCGGGCACGTCGAAGTCAGCAGCGGATTCGCGCGGGTGCCGACGGCCACGACCACGACATCGCACGGCAGCAGGAATTCGGAACCCGGAACCGGCTCGGGTTTGGCCCGGCCGGACGGGTCCGGCGCGCCGAGTTTCATGCGAATGCACCTCAGGCCCGAAACCCAGCGTTTGTTGTTGCCGACGACTTCCAGGGGCGCGGCGAGGAAATGGAACCGGACGCCTTCCTCCTCGGCGTGCTTGACCTCTTCGGCGCGGGCGGGCAATTCGTTCCGGGTCCGGCGGTAAACGATCGCGGCGGATTCCGCGCCCAGTCGTTTGGCGGTGCGGACCGAGTCCATGGCGACGTTGCCTCCGCCGACCACGGCCACGCGCTGGCCGCGAAGGACGGGGGTGTCGGTGCGGGGAAACTGGTAGGCGGCCATCAAGTTGACGCGCGTGAGGTACTCGTTAGCGGAGTAAACGCCTTTGAGGTTCTCACCCGGCACATTCATGAAAACCGGCAGGCCCGCGCCATTGGCGATAAAGACCGCGTCGAAGCGCTCGCGGAGATCCGGGAGCGTGTAGGTGCGGCCGATGACCGTGTTGCATTCGATGGTCACTCCGGCCTCTTTGAGCCGCTCCACCTCCTGCGCCACAATCTTTTTGGGAAGGCGGAATTCGGGGATGCCGTACACGAGCACGCCGCCGGGTTTGTGGAGGGCTTCGTAAACCGTGACCGCGTATCCCCTGCCGGCCAGTTCGCCGGCGGCGGTCAAGCCGGCCGGGCCGGAGCCGACGATCGCGACCTGCTTGCCCGTGGGTTGAACCGCTGTTGCGGCCAGTTGATCGCGATGCGAACGGGCCCAGTCGGCGACATAGCGTTCGAGATAGCCGATGGCGACGGGCAGGCCCTTCGCGCCGCGGACACACTCGAGTTCGCACTGGGTTTCCTGCGGACAGACCCGCCCGGTGATGGCGGGCAGCGTGTTGTCGCAGAGGAGACATTGCGCCGCCTCCGCGATGCGGCCCTGGGCGAACAGATCGATGAAGCGGGGGATGTTCACGCCCACGGGGCAGGCGCTGACGCAGCGCGGGTTTTTGCAATGGAGGCACCGGTCCGCTTCCAACAGGGCCAGTTGCTCGCTGAAGCCGAGGTTGACCTCCTCGAAATTCGCCGCGCGATGCGCCGAATCCTGCTCGGGCATGCTCTGGCGCCTGATCTGCAGGCGCTGTTTGGTGGTGAGTTTCCCGGGCATTGCGGTTTACGAGAGGGAGGCGCCGGCGCCTTGCTGCAGCCGGCAGTTGCTGTCGGCACAGGCAATGGCCTGCTGTTCGAATTCGCGGTAGATGGAAAGCCGGTCCATTAATTCATCGAAATTCACCTGGTGGCCGTCAAATTCAGGGCCGTCCACGCAGGCGAATCGTGTTTCGTTTCCGACGCTCACCCGGCATCCGCCGCACATGCCGGTCCCGTCGATCATGACGGGGTTCAGCGACACGATCGTCCGCACCCCAAATGACCGGGTGAGTTCGGCCATCGCACGCATCATCGGGACCGGGCCCACCGCGTAAACGATGTCGATTCCGCCGGCATCGAGCGCGTGCCGGGCCGCATCGGTCACGAATCCCTTCCGGCCGTAACTGCCGTCGTCGGTGCAAACCTCGACCTGCCCGAGGCGCCGCAGTTCCTCTTCGAAGATGACCCATTCCCGGGAGCGTCCGCCGATGATGCTGGCCACACGCACGCCTCGTCGTGCAAGGGCCTGGGCGATCGGATGCACCACGGCCGTGCCGACGCCTCCCCCGACGCACAGGGCGGCGCCCGACTCGATCATCTCCGTGGGATGACCGAGAGGGCCGACGACGTCGCTGATGGATTCCCCGGGTTTTAACGCCACCAGTTCGCGCGTGCTCTTGCCGACCGACTGGATGACGAGCACAATGGAGCCCGCTTCGGCATCGGCATCGGCAACGGTGAGGGGTATTCGCTCCGCGTTCTCCTGGAGGCGGACGATGACGAACTGTCCGGGCTGCCGGATTTGGGCAATGCGCGGCGCCGAAACGTCCAGTCGCGTGACGTTCGGGCTGAGTTGTCTTCGGGCCAGAATGGCGTGCATCTCGGCGCGAAGCTGAATCCGGCCGGACCGGTCCAGCATCGTCGCAATAGCACGATGGCGCATGACCCCTTCTGAGGTCAATAGCGATTGCGGAGAGGCCGGGCCGGTTGAGCTGGGATGGAAGAACATCCAACGGGGTGGCGCTCGTCGCCAGTATCCCTTGGCTTCCTGCAACCTTACTGGGGACGAGGCCGTCCCCACCCCGTGAATCGACCCTGACGTTTCTTTGACAGCGACCTCAATTAAGGTTACTAACACGCGGATTTTCACTGTTTATGTCTCGCGAAGCGACAGAAATGATTGTCGGCGCCGTCACGGTTGAGGCTTCCGACACCAAGACCATCCGGCTGAGCTGGCCGGCGGGTTACGACGTGAACTTCAAGACCGGCCAGTTCATCACCTGCTACTGGCCCGACGAGCCCGGCTACAAACGGGCTTACTCGCTTTCCTCGTGTGCGCTGGATCGCGGGTTTTACGAATTCACCGTGCGGCGCGATGGCAAGATGGGCACACGGCTGGTGGACTGGATCAAGCCGGACCAGCGATTGATGGTCCTGCCGCCGGCGGGAAAATTCCTGCCGGTGTACGAGGCGAGCGCGCACCTGATCTGCATCGCCGGCGGATCGGGCGTCACCCCCTTCCGCGGGTTTGTGCGGGAAGCGACGCGCCGCGGCCTGGAAACAGGAATCACGATCCTCTACAGCGTTCGGACGGCGAAGGA
>JBEKFT010000108.1:0-5763 GCA_050013175.1 Verrucomicrobiota bacterium | reverse complement strand
GTCCAGCTCAAGCGGCGCTACGACCTGATTCCAAACCTGGTTGAAACAGCCAAAGGCTACATCAAACATGAGCGTGAGACTCTGGAAGCCGTCACCCAGGCGCGCAATGTCGCCTACGCCGCCTCCCAAACCGCCGCCGCCAATCCGGGCGACCCCAACGCCGTCAAGAGCCTGGTCTCCGCCGAAAGCGGCCTCGCCGGCGCGCTGAGCCGCCTGATGGTCGTTTCGGAGCGGTACCCCGATCTGAAGGCCAACCAGAACATGATGCAGCTTTCAGAGGAACTGACCTCGACGGAAAACAAAATCTCCTTCTCGCGCCAGGCTTACAACGATTCGGTGATGGTTTATAACACCCAACGGGAAGTGTTCCCGTCCAACCTGATCGCCGGCGCCTTCAACTTCGGCGCGGCCGAATCGTTCATCATCGACAAGCCCGAGCAAAAAGACGCGCCGAAGGTGTCGTTCTCTTGAATCAATCGTTAAAACGTTGAATGGTTAAATAGGCACGATCCGGTTAAACGCTCCACGCTCCACCGCTCCACCGCTCCAGCCCCCATGGACTTTTTCGAACGCCAGGAAAAGGCGCATCACAACACCAAACTGCTTGTCGCCTACTTCGTCACCGGCGTCGCGCTGCTCACGGTCGCCGTTTACCTCGCGTCCCTCCTGATCTTCGCCGGAGTCGCTTCCCGTCATCCTCGCTACCACGACGATGACGGGCAGGCCCAGGCCGGTCTTTGGAATCCGCAGCTCTTCTTCGGCGTCCTCGTCGGGACTCTCGCCGTCATCACCCTCGGAAGCGTCTCCAAAACGGCGGAACTCGCCCGCGGCGGCAGCGCGGTCGCCGAGATGCTCGGCGGACGCCTGGTGAACTCGAACACAACCGACCCGGACGAACGCAGGCTGATGAACGTCATCGAGGAAATGGCCCTCGCATCCGGCGTGCCGGTCCCGCACGTTTACGTGCTCGACAATGAAAGGGGCATCAACGCATTCGCCGCCGGCCACTCGACCAGCGATGCCGTCGTCACCGTCACGCATGGCTGCCTGAAGCTGCTGACGCGCGACGAGCTGCAGGGCGTCATCGGACATGAGTTCAGCCACATTCTCAACGGCGATATGCGGCTCAACCTGCGGCTCATGGGCGTCATTTTCGGCATTCTCTGCCTCGCGGTCGTCGGCCGGATCCTGCTGCAAATGCGCGGCGGCAGGGACCGCAATGCGCTGCCCCTGCTCGGGCTGGTGTTGCTCGCGCTGGGTTGGATCGGCGTGGTCTTTGGACGGCTCATCCAGGCTGCCGTGAGCCGCCAGCGGGAGTTCCTGGCCGACGCCTCGTCGGTGCAATTCACGCGCAACCCCGCCGGACTGAGCGGCGCGCTTCAAAAAATCGGCGGCCTGAGCTACGGCTCGAAACTGGCCGCCGCGCACGCGGACGAAGCTTCGCACATGTTCTTCAGCAACGGCGTTGGCCGCTCTCTGTTCGGTCTCATGGACACCCATCCGCCGCTCGAGGAACGCATCCGCGCCATCGATCCGGCCTTCAACGGCAAATTCCCGCGTGTCTCGGTCGCCGATGGCGGGGCCGGCCTGCCGGCCGGCCAGGACGCTCCGCAGCTCGACCCTGCCGGTTCGGGGGGCGCATCCCTCGCCGGCCTCGCGCCGCCGGTCATTGCATCGCAATCGGTGCTGCCGAACCTCGACAACGCCACCACCGCCCACCTCCATTTCGCCGCCGCACTGCGGGCTTCCTTTCCGCCCGCCATCCAAAACGCCGCGCGCGATCCGCTCGGCGCTTCCTCACTGATCTATGGCATGCTGCTGAGTCTCGAACCGGAACAGCGCAACAAACAGCTTCAACTTCTTTCGCAGGCCGCTTCGGACGACATCCGCCGGGAAACGGAGCGGCTCCTGCCGGACGTCGAGTCGATCGCCGCGAATGCGAAGCTGCCGCTCGTGGACCTCGCGCTGCCGGCGCTGCGGCATTTCTCGCCCGCGCAATACCGGCAATTCAGCCGGGCGATTCAGACGCTGATCGAGAGCGACGGGAAAATCGACCTTCATGAATACGTGCTGCAGAAGATCGTCCTGAGACACCTCGATCCGCAGTTCAACGGCGCCCGCAAACCGGTCATCCAATATTACGCGATCCGGCCGCTCGTGCCCGACTGCGCCGTGCTTCTTTCCGCCCTCGCTCACGCGGGAGCGGACGATGCCGCCCGGGCGGAAGCCGCCTTCCTCCAAGGCGCACGGCAGTTGGGTTGCAATGCCGGCGCAGAACTCGCCTTCCTGCACTCAGACCAATGTGACCTTCCGCAAGTGGATGCCGCCTTGAACCGGCTTTGCCAGGCGGCCCCGCAGATCAAAAAGAGCCTGCTCGGCGCCTGCGCGCTCACGGTTGCCGCCAACGGCGTGATCCAGGAAACGGAAGCCGAACTTCTCCGCGCGATCGCGGACACGCTCGACTGCCCGATGCCGCCGTTCCTTCAGTCCGACGAAGAACCCGCGGCCGCGGGCGTCTGAGCCCTCGATATGCAGTAGAAACCACCCACTGAATTAAAAAAGGGAAACCACAGATGGACACAGATGCACACAGTCTTAAAAATCTGCGTTCATCTGTGTCCATCTGTGGTTTCGATGCTTTTCCTCCTATCCCCACGTCCGGTCCCGTCTGAGGTGATCCTCATTTCCACAGAGGAGCCCGCTCATCACGGCGCGTTGCCGGGCCTCTCGACGTAAGCGCAGTTGCAGGAAACCACCTGCCCGCCGCAGCACGGGCATTGCTCCACATCGCAACCCAACAGATGCAAGGAACCTCTCGAGACCCCGCAATCGTTGCATGGCCGGATGTCGGCGCCCCAATCCTCCCTCTCCTTGCCATAGGGAATCCGGTGGTGCTCCCGTGAATCAATGCGGTATGATTTCACGGTTTGCGCGCGCCGAAAATCCCGCTGCCAGGCTGCGTTCTTCATATTCAGTTCTGTTTCACCGCCACCAGCACAACCGGCTTCGCCGGCAGTGTGGCGGAAAATCCATCGGCGGTGGATTTGAAAGCCGAGAATTCGACAAGGGCCACCGCGTTCGGATTATCGAAAGTATTATGCGCGTTCATTTCCGGGGCCGTCAAGACGTGTCCGGAAAGTTGATTCTTGAGCGCGGCGGCGGCCACGTTGCGGAGGCTGCGGGTGTTGGGGATTGCAAAGCAGGAGATGCCGGCACCGAGGAGGAGGGCTCTTCACGCTCATGGGCATACTTCAAAAGAAGATCGGGCCGCGCGCAAGCTCTCTTTTGACTACGGGAGAGGGCCAGGTCCAAGAAGACTGCAAGATCGGCCGGCGGATCCGGCTCCCCGTGGACGCCACGACCGGGAAAGCGGGACTCAGCCCTTTTCCTCGATCAACTCGCGACGGGCGCCACTGAGCAGTTGTTCGACAAAACTGGTCGAATAAACACCCCGCCGGAAATTCGGGTCCTGCAGGATGGCTTGCTGGAAAGAAATCGTCGTCTTCACACCGGTGATCATGTATTCGCCCAGTGCGCGGCTCATCTTGTCCATCGCCTCGCGGCGGTCCTTGCCGAACGTCACAAGCTTGCCGATCATGGAGTCATACGCGGACGGAATCGTATAGCCGGCATAGGCATGGCTGTCCACCCTCACGCCGCGACCGCCGGGCTGGTAATACATCTCGATCCGTCCCGGACTGGGCCGGAAATCGTCAAATGGATCCTCGGCGTTGATCCGGCATTCGATCGCGTGCCCCTTGAACTGCACGTCGCCCTGCGAGATCCGGAGCGGTTCGCCCATGGCGATCATAATCTGGCACCGCACCAGGTCGATGCCGGTCACCTCCTCGGTGATCGCGTGCTCGACCTGGATCCGCTTGTTCATCTCAAGAAAATAATAATTGCCCGTGTTGTCCACGATGAACTCGACCGTGCCGGCGTTGGTGTAATTGGCCAATTCGGCGATTTTGATCGCCGCCTTGCCCATTTTGTCGCGCAGCCTCCTGAATTTCTGGTCGATGAGCGGCGACGGCGTTTCCTCCACCACTTTCTGGTTCCGCCGCTGGATCGAGCAGTCGCGTTCGCCCAGGTGAATGATCCGGCCCTTGTGGTCGCCCAGGATTTGAAACTCGATGTGATGCGGATTCTCGATGAATTTTTCGATGTAAACGCCCGAATTGCCGAACGCCTTCTCGGCTTCGCCACGGGCGGTGTGGTAACCCTTGACAAGCGAAATGTCGTTATGCGCGACCCGCATCCCCCGGCCACCGCCCCCGGCCACGGCCTTGATCATGACCGGATACCCGATGCGCTTGGCTACGGCGAGCGCGTCCTGCTCGTTCTCCGCGATGCCATCCGAGCCGGGCGGCGTCGGCACACCGGCTTTTCGGGCCAGCATTCGGCTCACCGCCTTGTCCTCAAGGGCGTTCATGGCACGCGAATCCGGCCCTATAAAGCGGATGTTGCAACTGTCGCAAACATCGGCGAAATGGGCGTTCTCGGAAAGGAATCCATACCCGGGATGAATGGCATCCACATCGGTGATTTCCGCCGCGCTGATGATGCGGTCGATGCGAAGATAACTTTCGCTGGCCGCCGCCTTCCCAATGCAGATGGCCTCGTCCGCGAGCTGGACGTGCATGGAGTTGGCGTCCGCCTCCGAATAAACCGCCACCGTCCGGATGTTCAATTCCTTGCACGCGCGGATGATGCGTACGGCAATTTCTCCGCGATTCGCTACCAGAATTTTCTCAAACATGCCGTTTCAAAAGCGGTTCAATTGCCGCCGAAGCCTTCCTGGATCCCCACACCTTCATGCCGGTCGCAGCTTGAACAGCGGCTGGCCGAACTCGACGGGCTTTGCATTCTCGACCAGAACCTGCGTGATCACCCCCTTGGCCTCGGCTTTGATCTCGTTCATCACCTTCATCGCTTCAATGATGCACACCACCGTCTCGGCGTTGACCTCGGCGCCCACCTCAATATAAGGGGCCGATTCCGGCGAGGGCGCACGATAGAAGGTTCCAATCATCGGGGATTTGATCTCCAACTCCGGGATGGTAGGTGCCTGCGGAACCGCCGCGGCCGGCGAAAGAACCGCAACGGCAGCTTGCGGTGAAACATAAGCCACTGCCGGAGCCTCTTCATAACCAGCGGCCACAGTCCCCCCGTTCGGAATCCGCTTTAACTTGATTTTGAAATCCTGCTTCTCCAATTCAAACTCCGAAACGGAGTTCTTCTTCATCAAGTCAATGATGGCTTTAATGTCTTTGAGGTCCACAGCCTTCGTTACCCGTCCGGTTTAGCTCAATTCTGGTTTCTTGAATAAAGCAAAAAAGCAGCAGCCGAACTTCGACTCTGCTCGTTCCGTTCTATTCAGTTGATGATGAAAGTAGTGACAACCGAAATAGAGGTCAAGGAGGAAAAAAAAGCTTTTGTGATGCGCCTGAAAACACCAAAAAAATATCAAATCAATGCCACTTTAAGAGGATTTCTTCGCTTCGATAACGTTAACCGAAGCTTCTACCGCCAAAAGGTATGTATCCGGTCCAAAACCGGCAATCTGACCGCAACAGACGGCGGCTATCAGTGACTTTTGACGGAATTTTTCCCTGGCATGGACGTTTGAAAGGTGGATCTCTATCGTCGGCACCCCCACCGCCACGATCGCGTCCCTGAGCGCTATGCTGGTATGGGTGTAGGCCGCTGCGTTGAGCACCACAACATCCGCCTTCCCTTTTGCCTGCTGAATCCATGCCACCA
>JBEKFT010000107.1:0-5764 GCA_050013175.1 Verrucomicrobiota bacterium | reverse complement strand
GGTGGAGATGCAATCGCACCTGGTCTGGGGACAGGCGTTGCTTGCGTACACCCTGACGAACTCGGGGCAGTGCTTCTTCCTGAGCCTGACCGCCGGAACCAGCGTGGATGCGGACCGCTTCAGCGCCTATCGGCTGGGGGCTCTCCTGCCCCTGGTTTCGGAGTTTCCGCTTTCTCTCCCGGGGTATTACTACCAGGAAATCAGCGCGCGCCAATTCGTCCTGCTGGGAGGGAACTACACCATTCCGCTCGATCCCAAGGACCGGTGGAATCTGAACGTGACCGCGGCCACGGCGGGCGTGGATTACCTGGCGGGCCTGCGGCAGCCGGGCGACTGGCTGAGCGGCGTGGGCGGCGGAATCCTTTACAAAGCCTCTTCGGTGAAAGTGATGGTCGGCTATGCGTACGGGATCGATGCCATTCGCACGGGCGGCCGCGGCGCCCACAGCATCGGCTTCCTGATGCAGTTCGATCTCGGGCACGCCAGGACGTCCTTGTTGAATCCCGAAGAACCGGGCCGCTGGCGCGGCATGCAGGAAATCATCGGCGCGTTCGGCGACTAGCCGCGCCGCCTCCCGCCTGCTGGATCTGGATCCTTCTCTTGATCCTGGCAAAGGGGATCCGCGCGAACCAGGGCCAATTCATGAGGGGGCGGGGACGTCCCCAGTAAGAATGCAGAGACTCAAAGGATCCTGGGGACGAGGCCGTCCCCGCCCCGCTATCACCGCCTTCATGAATTGGCCCTGCTCGCGAACACACCGGCCCTTTCGCCGCTTGCCTGGATTGCGAACGTTCTGCATAGTGCGGGGAATCATGAATCTGGCTGCTGCATTTGCCGATTCCGCGCAGAGGCATGCGGAGAGAACCGCTTTGTTCTGGGGTGACCGAGTGTATTCGTATGGGGAGTTGTGGAGCCACTCGTTGTTCATCGCCGGCATCCTTCGGCATCAGTTTGGCGTCAAGCAGGGCGACCGCGTGGGGTTGTGGCTGAAGAACTGCCCGGAGTTCATTCCAGCGTTCTTCGGCATCCTCCAGGCCGGCGCTGTGGTCGTCCCCATCAACAATTTTCTCAAACCGGACGAGGTTCAGTTCATTCTCGGCGACGCCGGGATCGACCGGGTCCTCGCCGACAGCGATCTGAGCGCGAATTTCCAGGTGCTGAAGGCGGCGCGGCCCGCGCTCAAACTGATGAACGTGGAAACGGTCCTCGCCTCCTTTCCGATTCCGCCGGGCAATATGAAGTTCGAGACGGAGATTTTGAAGAACCCGGAGCGGCATGCATCCGATCTGGCAGTTCTGGTTTATACTTCCGGCACGACGGGGCGGCCCAAAGGCGCCATGCTTTCGCACGGCAATCTGCTGCACAACGTCGAGAGCTGCCGGATCATTCTGCAAACGGTCGAGCAGGACCGGTTCGCGGTGCTGCTGCCGATGTTTCACAGTTACATGATCACGGTCGGCATGCTGCTGCCCCTGTTTGTGGGAGGTTCCATCGTGCTCGTCAAATCCCTGCACCCGGTGCGGAACGCGATTCAGGAGCTTTTCACCCATTCCGCGACGGTTTTGCCGGCCATCCCGCAGTTTTATCGGAGCATGACCAACGCGGATATCCCCGTGCCGCTGCCCCTGCGGATCTGTATCAGCGGCTCCGGTCCGCTGCCGGTCCAGGTGCTGAAAGATTTTGAGCAGAAATTCCGGATTCCGTTGATCGAAGGCTACGGCCTGAGCGAGGCCAGCCCGGTCGTGGCGAAGAATCCTCTCGATGGGACCCGGAAACCGGGCTCGGTCGGCCTGCCGATTCCGAATGTGGAAATGAGCATTCAGGACGACGCGGGCCGCCCGCTCGGGCCGGGGGAAATCGGCGAAATCTGCGTCCGCGGCGGCAATGTCATGCTCGGCTACTGGAACCACCCGGAAGAGACCGCCAAGGCCTTCCGCCTTGGCTGGTTGTTGACCGGTGACATCGGATATCGGGATGAACAGGGATATTACTTCATCACCGACCGGAAGAAGGACATGCTGCTCGTCAACGGAAACAATGTTTACCCGCGCGAGATCGAGGAAGTGATCTACCAGTTTCCCAATGTGAAAGAAGCCGCGGTGGTCGGGCAGCCCGACTCCCGCCGCGGCGAACAACCGGTCGCTTTTGTCGTGCCGTCCGAAGGCGCGACCGTGGAGCCGGAGGCTCTGCTGAAGTTCGTTCGGAGCAAGCTGGCCGATTACAAGGTTCCGCGCCGGGTCATCCTGACGGCGGCTCTGCCTCGGAATGCCACCGGCAAAATCCTCAAGACGATTCTCCGACAGCAAGTCGGGTAAAAGCAATCTTAACAGGCTGGCTCATAGTCTCTTATTAGCTCCGAACCGTCTCCGTTCCGGTCCGCGTTGCCGGACTCAAGGTCCTGGATTCAGGTGCCGAAGGGGGACGGAATCGCGACCGGATCAGGACTGGTTATGCCACTTACCCATAACTACTTATGAAACTTCGGGCCTTTTACCAGTTGACGCTGCCAATCCGTGCCTTCTAAGCTTGTTTCATAACTGCCTCGCGCATGAAGCGCGGAGAAGGAAATTTTTATGCCTGAAGGATATTGCGTCAAATGCAAGGCCAAGAAGGAAATCGTCGATGCGGTGGAGGAAGTGATGAAAAACGGGCGCAAAGCCATCAAAGGCAAATGCCCCACTTGCGGCACGGTGATGTTTAAGATTCTAGGCGGCAAAGCTTCGACCCCTTCGAGCGCCGCCCCGGCCACGCCTCCTGCATCCCATTGATATGGCTCAACAGCTCGCTTACGTCATCATCACGCCGTATTCTCTCTACAAGTCGCGGACGGGTGGGATACTGACCCGGCTCATCACGCGCACCGGACTGGAACTGGCGGCGGCGCGCATGTTCGCTCCCAGCGCCGAGCTGGTGAAGCAATACTCCCAGGCGATCATCTCCGCCAACGACCCCCAGGACCGCCGGATCCAGGACTTGATTTACAATTACATTCTCCAAAACCTCTCGCCCGACCCGAAGACCGGCCGTGGCCGGCGGGTCATGATGCTGTTGTTCAAAGGCGAGGATGCCGTCCGCAAGACCCGCTCCGTCGTCGGCAACATCAGCGCCGACCGGCGCGGAGGCGAAACGATACGCGACACGTACGGCGACCTGATCATCGACGAAAACAATCAGGTGCGCTACTTCGAGCCCGCGGTGCTGGCGCCTCCGACGTCCGATGAATCCGAGGCCAAGTTGAAACTGTGGACGAAGTATTCGGACCGCGACGGCGGGATTCTGGAAAACGTGATCGCTTATCAACCCTCGGAAAAGCCCCAGCGCACCCTGGTGCTCATCAAGCCCGAGAATTTCCGCTTCCCGTCCGGACGCCCCGGCAACGTCATCGATTTCTTCTCCCGCACCGGCCTGTTTATCGTCGCCATCAAAGTCCACCGCATGAGCGTGGCGCAGGCGATGGAGTTTTACGGACCGGTCCGCGAAGTCCTCCGCACCAAACTGAAGGACGTGTTCGCGGGCAAGGCCAAGGCGGCGATCGAGAAGGAATTCGGCATCAAAATCCCCCCTGACCGGGAACATCAACTGGGCGAAATTCTCGGACCCATCTTCGGCGACAGTCAGTTCGAGAACATCGTGAAATTCATGTCCGGTCACGCGCCGTCGGACTTTCCGGAATCCGAGTGGGGCAAGCCGGGCAGCGAGAAATGCATCGCTCTGGCTTATGAAGGCGTGGAAGCCGTGCGTAAGATCCGCGACGTCCTCGGCCCGACCGATCCGTCCAAGGCGCCGCCCGGATCCATCCGGCGCGAGTTCGGCCAGACCATCATGGTGAATGCCGCGCACGCCAGCGATTCGCAGGAGAACGCCCTGCGCGAAATGGACATCGTCAACGTGGGCGAGAACAACTTCCGCCGGGTTGTCGAAGACTTTTACGGAAAGATCTGAGTATGGCACTCGACGATTTTCTGCTGGATGCGGAAGAGAAAATGATCAAGACCGAGCAGGTGGCCCTGAACGAATTCGCCGGTGTCCGCACCGGCAAGGCATCGCCGGCCCTGGTCGAAAACGTCCTCGTGGAAGTGTACGGCGCCCAGATGAGAATCCGCGAGCTGGCCGGCATCACGACCCCGGAGCCGCGCACCCTGGCCATCCAGCCGTGGGACATCAACTCGGTGCACCCGATCGAAAAGGCGATCCAGAAGAGCAACCTGGGGCTCACGGCCGCCACCCAGGGCAAGGTCATCCGCATTTTCTTTCCCGAACTGAGCCAGGAACGGCGCCAGGAATTCGTGAAGATCGTCCGCAAGATGGCCGAAGACGGCCGGGTCGCGATCCGGCACGTGCGCCGCGATACGATGGACGTGTTGAAGAAGCACGCCCACGACAGCGGCACGACCGAAGACGCTGTCAAGCAGGCCGAGAAGGAACTGCAGAAGCTCACCGACGATTATATCGCCAAAATCGACGCCCACCTCGCAACGAAGGAAAAGGAAATCTTGACGGTGTGAAGCCGTCTCCGGTTGCCCCCGGGGGGGGACGGCCTCGTGTCAGTGGGACGCCAACTGGTTGGTGACCCGTGGTTCGAACCGGATGACGGTTTCCCCGGGCTTGGCGTAGCCGAGGCGCTCCCGCGCCAGGCGTTCCACGGCTTTCGGATCGTACCGCAAGGCATCGATCGAAGCCTTGAGTTGTTTGGAGATTTCCTCCTGCTTCTGGATCTGGGTGTCCTGCCGGAATGTTTCCTTGCGCATTCGTTCGTTGGTCCGGATGAGCGGCAGGTACCACACCGCCAACCCCATCAGGCCGGCAATGAGGAAAAGAAAAATCACGACCCGCGTCAGCTTTCCCCAGATGCCAAGGTCCACATTCATCGCCCCGAGTAAAACACGCCTCACCGCGCAACGGAAGCAGATAATAAACCGGCGAATGAACGGGCGCATCCGCAGGCATGCGTCCACGCCCGGAACTGGTGCAGATATTGTGTTGTCAGCAGCAGCACAGCAAGATATGACTTGCCCCGCATGATTAAGGCATTGCTGCTGATTTTCAAGCCGGTCCCCACCTGGGATCGGATCGTCGTCGCTCAGCGCAACTGGGTCTTTGTCCTGACGGGGTATCTGCTTCCGCTGCTGCTCCTGGGGTGCGCTGCGGAAGGCTACGGTCTGGCGCACTGGGGAAAACCGCGCGGCAAGATGGCGCATGTCACGGCATTGTCCATCCCGCAGGCGATCCTTTTCGAGATCGCCCAGTTGATCGTGTCGCTCGTCGTTGTCTGGCTCGGGGCCAGGCTCATCAGGGCGCTTGGAGAAACGTTCCACGGCCGGCATTCGTTCACCCAGGCATTCACGGTCGCCGCTTACGGGCTCAGCCCGCTCTTCCTGCTGCGCCTGCTGGATGCCTTCCCGTCGGCATCGCCCTGGGTCATCTGGGGAATCGGAATCGTGCTGTCCGCCGCGATTCTCTATCACGGCCTGCCCAGGGTGATGCTGCCCGATCCGCCGCACGCTTTCGGGCTTTACCTGATGAGCGTGGTGCTCCTGGTCATGATCAGCGGGCTCGCCTGCTTTCTCACCACCTGGTATCTCGAGGGCCGATTCACCCGGCTCGACACCGTCATCTCCCGCTTCCTGCCCTCTTAGCCGTAGCTATTCAGTTGCAGGGGAGCGCACGCGCCCTCGCGTGCAGTGGTTGGCGCCTCGCCAACCACTCTTGAGCCGTGCGGCCAGTCACCGTTTAGTGATTGGGTTGCGCCCTCCTCCGACCGGCG
>JBEKFT010000106.1:0-5771 GCA_050013175.1 Verrucomicrobiota bacterium | reverse complement strand
TCCCGGGGCCATGGGAGGTCAAGAGTGAAGTCCCGGCGCAACGCGGCCGTCCCGACCGGGACGGATCTCGAAGGGAGTGTCCGCGCGGACGGTGTGCCGGTTCAAACCGTCAACTTGTCCTTCTTCCGATACGCCAGGCCCTGGAATTGGGCGACCAGATCGCCCTGATCGTCCTTCACCTCGACGGTGTAGGTCCCGATTTTGAAGTTTTTCGAAATCTCCCGCGCCTCGGCCCAGAGTGTGCCGGTCGAGGCCGCCTTCATGAACGTCATATTTGCGTTGATGGCCACCGCAACCGTGCCGTGCGAGTTCGCCGCCGCGGCAAACGTGAAATCCGCCAGCGTGAAAATCGCTCCCCCCTGCACGGTTTTGAGGGCGTTCAAATGATGCCCGTGCAACGTCATCTTGGCCGTGGCATGGCCCAGTGACACGGACAACAACTCGATCTCCGAATGCCGGGCGAACTGGTCGTTCTTGAAATAGTGCTTGATCGCTTCCATTCAGATTACACGCATGCCTTTCTTCTTCAAAATCGCGCTGGCGCCCTCGGGGTCGTCAAAGCAAAACACCAGCACGCCCTTGTCTCCGGGTTTGACGGTGAATCCATAGGCATATTTCACGCTGATACCGGTGCCCTCGAGCGCGTCGAGGATGGCGGCCAGGCCGCCCGGGCGGTCCGGTGTTTCGAGCACGACCACTTTCGTGACCTTCACCGCAAAGCCGTTGCGCTGGAGCACCCGGCGCGCCCTTTCGGAATCGTCCACCACCAGGCGCAGAATGCCGAATTCGCGGGTGTCGGCCAGCGAGAAGGTCCGTATGTTGACGCCGGCTTTCGCCAGCAGCCGGCACGGTTCGCTCAGCGCGCCCGGCTTGTTTTCCAGAAAGACGGAGAGTTGCTTCCATTTCATAAAACGGGGTCGGTTGGTGTCGCGGTCCTATAAAGCGCGCAGGTCGATCACGCGTTTTGCCTTGCCTTCGCTGCGTTGAAGCGTGCGGGGCGCGACGAGCTTCAGCGCGGGATGCAGACCCGTCATGCTTTCAATCGAGTGCGCCAGCCTCGACTGCAATTGCTCCATGCCGCCCACCGTGTCGCTGAATCCCTCGGCGGTCACCTCCACCTGCACCTCGAGCGTGTCCAGCCCCTTCCGGCGGTCCACAATGATCTGGTAGTGCGGCAGGGTGCCTTCGACCTTGAGGAGCGCCGTTTCGATCTGCGACGGATACAGGTTGACGCCCCGGATGATCAGCATGTCGTCGGTGCGGCGTCCGATGCGCCGGATGCGGCGCAGCGTGCGTCCGCACGCGCATCGGGCCGTCTCGAGCGACGTGATGTCGCGCGTGCGATAACGGATCATCGGCATGGCCCGCTTGCAGAGCGTGGTGAGCACCAACTCGCCTTCGGTCCCGTCCGGCAGCGGCTCGAGGGTCCGCGGATCGATGATTTCAGGGTAGAACATGTCCTCGAAAATATGCGGGCCGGCCTGATGCACGCATTCCATGGCCACACCCGGCCCGACGATTTCGGTCAGGCCGTAAACGTCGTACGCCTTGATGCCGCTGGAAGCCTCGATTCGCTCGCGCATCGACTCGGTCCAGGGCTCCGCGCCGAAGACGCCGATGCGCAGGGGCAATTCGCGGATGTCCACGCCCAGTTCGCAGGCGCGGTCGATGATGTGCAGGAAATAACTCGGCGTGCAGCAGATCACGGTGGCTCCGAAATCCTTCAGGATCATGATCTGCCGGTCGGTGTTGCCGCCGGACATGGGGATGACGCTGGCGCCGAGGGCCTCGGCGCCGTAATGCGCTCCCAGGCCGCCGGTGAACAGGCCGTAGCCGTAGGCGTTCTGGACAATGTCGCCACTATGCACGCCGCACGCGGCGAAACTGCGAAGCATCGCGCGCGACCAGTCGTCGAGGTCTTCCTTCGTATAGGCGACGACGATGGGTTTGCCCGTCGTCCCGCTCGAAGCGTGAAAGCGCACGATCTCCTGCAACGGACACGCGGCCAGGCCGTACGGGTAGGTGTCGCGCAAATCCGCCTTCACCGTGAACGGCAGTTTGACGATGTCCTCGATCGTGAGCAGATCGGCGGGCTTGAGCTTGCGCTCGTCCATGCGCCTGCGGAACAGCGCCACGCGATCGTAAGAGCGCTGCACCATGGAATTGAGCCGGGTGAATTGCACGTCGCGCAACTGCGCCACGGGCAGGAAATCCACCATGCTGGCGGGGTGCAGCGGCGGCATTTGGTGGTTCTTGGTCATGACGGTCTCCACGGGGATGACAGACGAACATTCAACAACCAACATTCAACAACCAACACCGAACAGTCTGCCGCAGGATCCCTTGGGCGTTGAATGTTGAATGTTGAATGTTGGACGTTCATTTTTCAGACTTCTACCGCCCGCCCCGCCCAGCCAGGAATGCCTGCCGGTTGCGCTCGAAAAACTCGGGTGGGAAGCCCTCCCGCAGCGCCTCGATCCAAGCCGCTTCCGGCAACGGCAGGCGCGCGCTCAACGCGCCCAGCAACGCCACGTTCAAACTCTTCTTGCCCGCCAACTGTTCCGGGTTGACCGTATCCGGTGTGATCAATACTCCCCCGGGCCTGAGACAATGGCGGTTGGTTTCCACCTGGGTCGGTTCCAGCACCAGCAGGAAGTCCGCCTCCCCCAGCGGCACCATCGGGCTGAGCACCGTCCCGCCAAACCGCACGTCGCTCCCCACCGATCCCCCGCGCTGGCTCATGCCTTTGATCTCGCTTCGCTTCACATCAAACCCCGCGCGCACCGCCACGTCGGCGAGAATGGCCGAGGCCGTCAGCACTCCCTGGCCGCCGAGGCCGGCGATGACCACGTTAGTGACCTGGCTGGGCATGGATTTCCTCTTCTTCACAGTCGCAACGTTCGAGTTCCCGCAGCCGCTTGACGATCAGGAGACACGGCCGGCGGGCGATGACAACACACAACTCGCGACTCGCGAGGCATTCGTCCAGGACGCGTTCGAATTCGTCCGACCCCGCCCGCGGCTCCACCACATGAACGCGTTGCACGCCGAGGGAACGGACCAGGTTTTCCAGGACCAGTTTGTTCGTCGGCGCATGATTCAGTCTGCGGCCGGTTCCAGGATGCTCCTGGTGACCCGTCATGGCGGTCGTGGAGTTGTCGAGAATGACGAGCACGTGCCCGCCCGGCGGCGGGTTGTACATCATCTCCACCACGCCGCTGATGCCGCTGTGGACGAAGGTGCTGTCGCCAATCACGCTCACCACGCGCCGCGCCTGTTCCGTTGGGAGCACATGACGCAGGCCCAATCCGACCCCGACGCTGGCGCCCATGCAGATGCAGGAATCCATCGCCTCGAACGGCGGCAGCACGCCCAGCGTGTAGCAGCCGATATCGCCCGCCACAATGCAATCGCGCTTCCGCAGCGCCTCAAACACGAGGCGGTACTGGCACCCCTCACAGAGCTGCGGCGGTTTGCCCGCAGGCTTCGCCGGCTCGGGACTCAGGTCCCGGTTCAGGATGCGCCGCACGCGCGGCACGTCCAGCTCGCCGAAACGATACATCTCCGCCTTGCCTTCGACCTCGATCCCCGACGCGCGAATGGCGTCCACGAGGCAGGGGTCGCCTTCCTCGATCACAACGCACCGGTCCACGCCGGCCGCAAACTGCGCGATCCGTTTCATCGGGAGCGGATGGGTCACCGCCAGCTTGAGCACGGCAGCGTCCGGGGCGGCTTCGCGGACGTGCATGAACGAAATACCGGACGCGATGATGCCCAGCGATCCGTCGCCCGGCACGACGCGGTTGAGCGGGCTGCTCTCGGCCCACTCCTGGATCTCGACGAGCTTCCGGCGGAGCCGGCGGTGCGCGGCGCGCGCGTAAGCCGGAATCATGACGCGGGAGCGGATGTCGCGCTCGAACCGCGGCGACCGCGGCGGGCTGCCGGGGCCGCGCGGTTCGACCAGGGTGCAGCTGTGACAGACCCGCGTGGTGGCGCGCAGAAGCACAGGCAGGTTCCAGCGCTCGGACATCTCAAACGCCGCGAGCAGGAAATCATACGCTTCCTGCGAATCCGAAGGCTCGAGCATCGGCACGCCGGCGGCGACCGCGTAGCGCCGGTTGTCCTGTTCGTTCTGGCTCGATGCCATGCCGGGATCGTCCGCGGAAATCACCACGAGGCCGCCGGTGACGCCCGTGTACGCGGCGGTGAACAGCGGGTCGGCGGCGACGTTGAGGCCGACGTGCTTCATGGCGGCCATGGCGCGCGCGCCGCCGAAGGCGGCGCCGATGGCCACTTCCAGAGCGACTTTCTCATTGGGCGACCACTGGCCACGGCCCCCGAGTTCGGAGAAGCGTTCGAGGATTTCGGTGGAGGGCGTGCCGGGATAGCCCGCGCCGAGCGCCACACCGGCGTGACGCGCCGCCAGCGCAATGGCTTCGTCGCCGCTCAGAAGCTGTCGTTTGGCCGAGGACATGCCTTTAAAAATCGTTTGCAGCCTGCTCCGACCATCCTCCCCCACCCGCTGCCACGGCAATACCCATAAACTGGCAATGTCTCGCCGAAAATTGCTCTCCCTCCAGGTTGGTATCAGAATCAAATAATCGCATCAAAAGTATTATTACGTCTGCTTTTTGTACCTATCTGTGTAAAAAGCTAGACTAATGTATCCACCTTTCTCAGAGTGGAGTCAAGATTCGGGTTCTGGAATTGCCCGGTGCCTCCCCAGGACGCGGAGCGTTTGCGCAAATCAGGCACCCCGATTGGAAGCAAGACCTGAGTCATGCTCGGACTCGACGATAAATGGATTCAGAGCCCACAACTAAAACCCGCATGAACACATCCGTCTTAAAACTCAGCATGGTGATCGCAACGCTCGCCGCAACTCCAGTCTTCGCGCAAACCCAGGCCCAATCCGCCGCCACCAACTCGGCGGCGCCTGCCGCACCCGTCTGCCCGTTCGAGGATTTCGTCAACCAGGTCAAGAACCCAGTGGACTGGCTCAGTTTGGGGGGCGATTTCCGGGTGCGCAATGAGTACTTCAACAATGCGTTGAGCCTGGGTTCGGGTCCCAGCAGCGGGCCGTTTGCCCTCGTGCATGAACAGGACTATTTCCGTCTTCGTGGCCGGGTTTGGGCCAGCTTCTTTCCGACAAATGATCTGACTGTGAATGTCCGTCTGGCCGCTGAACCGCGGGAGTTCATGAAAAACTCGACCATGGACACATTCTTCGACAGATCGGGCATGCAGTGGCGCTACGGGATTATTGACAACCTCAACGTGCAATGGAAGGAACCGCTGGACCTGCCTGCCACCGTGACGGTTGGCCGCCAGGATATTAGCCTGGGTGACAACTGGCTGTTTGGAGACGGCACGCCCGAGGACGGGTCCTTCACATCTTTCCTCGATTCCGCCCGCGTCACCTACAACCTAAAAGATCAGCACACCACCCTTGATGCCATCGGCATTGTCCAGTACGCCCGGCCTGACGCCTGGCTGCCCACCCTGGGCCCCTCCACCACACAGGGTGGAAACCCGAACGCGTATCTCCTGACCGACCAAAATGAAAAGGGCGCGGTTCTGTGGATCGCCAACAAGAGCCTGCCGGCAGCCAACCTGGACGGCTTCTTTATCTACAAACACGACTCGGCCATCAACAACCATCCATACTCGATATTCTCTGACAACGCGGACATCTACACGTTTGGCGGCCGCGTTTCGGGTTTGGTGGAGGAGCATTTTCAGTATTCGGCGGAGGGGGCGTATCAGTTCGG
>JBEKFT010000105.1:0-5777 GCA_050013175.1 Verrucomicrobiota bacterium | reverse complement strand
GGAGAAATTCAAGGAAATTGGCGAAGCCTACGAAGTCCTCAGCGATCCGCAAAAACGCGCCGCCTACGACCAACA
This sequence comes from Verrucomicrobiota bacterium, assembly GCA_050013175.1. Classification (GTDB taxonomy): domain Bacteria; phylum Verrucomicrobiota; class Verrucomicrobiia; order Limisphaerales; family BOG-1460; genus BOG-1460. The sequence continues at coordinate 5,702 of JBEKFT010000105.1, read as the reverse complement.
CGGCCATGCGGCCTTCGATCGCCGCGCGGGCGGCTTTGCGCGCGGTTCCGGGAGCTTCCATGATCCCTTCGAGATTTTCCGCGAAGTGTTCGGCGCCGGCAACATTTTTGACGATATCTTCGGCGGCGGCCGCTCCGACCCGACGCAGCCGCAGCGCGGAAATGATCTTCGGTACAACATGGAAATCACCTTCGAAGAGGCCGCGCGCGGTTGTGAGAAGGAGATTTCCATCAACAAAGCCGAGCGCTGTGACGCGTGCGGCGGTTCCGGGGCCGAAAAGGGCTCCCGGGTGAAATCCTGCCCGACGTGCGGCGGGCGCGGCCAGATCATCTCGTCCCGCGGCATCTTCAGCATCGCCCAAACCTGCCCCCACTGCCAGGGCGCCGGCCGGGTGATCGAAAAGCCGTGCCACGTCTGCCATGGCTCCGGCCAGCGCGAATTGACCTCCCAAATAACCCTGCGCATCCCTGCCGGCGTGGATACCGGTTCGCGACTCCGCTCCGCAGGCAACGGCGAGGCCGGGCTTCGCGGCGGTCCGCCCGGTGATCTGTACGTCGTCCTGCACGTCCAGTCGCACGAAATTTTCCAGCGTGAGGGTGACGACCTGCTGTGCGAAGTCCCCGTGAGCTTCGTCCAGGCGGCGCTCGGGGCGGAAATCGATGTGCCGGCGCTCAACGGCAAGGCGAACATCCGGATCCCGCCAGGCACCCAGCCGGGAACGTTGTTCCGGCTCAAGGGGAAGGGCATCAAGAACGTTCAAGGATACGGCCACGGCGACCTGCACGTGCGCATCAACGTGGAAGTGCCTGCGCAGTTGACCGCCGCGCAAAAGGCGAAACTCCAGGAATTCGCCCAGCTTTGCAATGGCAAGGAAAGCCCCCTCAGCCAGAACTTTTTCGAGAAGGCCAAGAAACTGTTTCAGTGAAAATCCTGGAGTGATGAAGCGCCGGAGTGCCGGTGTCATGCGAGCCGCGGCGGCCCGGGACTCCTGCATTCCATCGTTTGAGTTCCCGTTTATGCACCGCTTCTATCTGCCGCCCGAGCACTGCGCCGGCCCCGGCTTCGCGCTCACCGGCCGCGAAGCCCACCATGCGTTGCATGTCCTGCGCCTGCGCCGGCAGGAACGGGTCCTCGTCCTGGACGGCGCCGGCAATCAGCGGGTGTGCGAAGTCCTGGAATGCGGCCGCCACGAGGTCCAGTTGCGCGTCGTCGAGACAAACTCCACTCCCGCGCTCCCCTGTCACATCACGTTGCTGCAGGCCGTGCCGAAGGGAAAAACCATCGAGTCGATCATCCAGAAGGCGACGGAACTGGGGGTTCGCCGGGTGGTGCCCGTGCTCTCCGAGCGCACGACCCTGCGATTGGACCGGGAGTCTGCGGCCCAGAAGTCCGCGAAATGGCAGCTCGTCGCCATCGAAGCCATCAAACAATGCGGTTCGCCCTGGCTGCCGGTCGTTGAAGCACCCGTCACGCCCGAGGAATTCCTGCGGCGCAGGGAGCATTTCGACGTGCCCCTGGTCGCCTCTCTGCAACCCGGCAGCCGTTTTGCCCGGGAATATTTTCAAACCTTTCACACCCAAGTCGGGCGCCCGCCCCGGGCGGCTTGCGTCTGGGTCGGCCCGGAGGGTGATTTCACACCGGCTGAGGTGGCCGCCATCCAGGCCGCAGGCGGGCTGCCGATCACGCTCGGCCGGCTCGTCCTGCGCTGCGAGACCGCGGCGGTCTTCTGCCTCTCGATCCTCACTTACGAACTGCAATCGGTTTCGTCGGAAGAGTGAATTCTGCAGCGAACAGTTCCGGACGGCACCTCGTGTGCGCCCGGTTTACCGGAGTTCCGCGGACGGAAGCCTTGACTGAACCAGCACGTGAAACGACCGGCCCAGGTGTTCCGGATGCGTCAAGGTCTGGAATTGCCGGGTCCGGGCCGGAGTCCACTCCCCAAAAGTGTCCGGACGCCGCCATGCCCGCTCCGCAATCCGTGTCAGGAATGCCGGCTGCCCGACCCATTGTTCCGTCCGCAACCCGGCTGATTCGCCGGCGGATTGAATCGCGGTGAAATTCACGTGCGCCGTAATGTCCTGCTCGCCCGGGTTGGCGAGCACATCGCTGATCAGGCGATGACGATCGTAGGCGCGCAGAGTCCCTTCGCTTCGCTCCGGCATGAAAAAGTCCTCCCCGGCCAACCCGTAATCGATCGTCAGAAGTTTGCCGGCCCGCAAACTCGCGGCCGCCTGGCGCCACCAGTCTTGCGCCGCGGGACAGATTTCCGTCGTGAAACCGTCGGGCAGGACGTCCGCGAGCGACGAGGGCAACGCCGGGTGCGGAGCGCTGGATGCGGGATTCGGGACCCGGGTCCAGACAAACCGCCCGTCGCGCTCCGTGACGCCCCACTCAAACCAGGCTCTGTTCGCGGCGTCCCAACCCAGTCGATGGACCGGCATGGCGTCGAGCAGTTCGTTGCAGAAAAGGATTCCCCCGGCGCCTCCCGGCCACGGAGGGTCTGCCAGGCCGGACAGTTGCGTCGCCCAGCGGATGCTGTCACCGAACTCCAGGAGCACCTTCTTCTGGCGTTCCCGCCGTCGCGCGGAAGGTTCCACGATCCAGTATTCGATTTCCCGAAAGAGTCCGGCGCGCCGCTCGCGCAGCCAGGTCAGAAGATCGCGCGCAAGATGCCCATCGTGCGCGCCCGCTTCGACGATTCGCATTCCACAATCCGCGCCCCGCAGCTCGTCCAGCCACTCCGAGAATTGAAACGCCAGCAGTTCCCCGAACAGGCTTCCGACACTGATGCTGGTGATGAAATCCCCGCGCCGGCCGACGGTGTCTCCTTCCTTTTCATAATATCCATAAACGGGACAACAAAGGGCCAGTTCCATGAAGCGCGCAAAGGAGATAACCCCCTGTTTCCCGGTTTCGAGCGCGATTATTTCAGCCAGCGGGCTCAATGCTTGTGGTGTGGTGCGGATTTAGCTAATACTGCATCAGAATATAAAAGCTTATGGCCAAGATCGATGCTTTCTTTAACCTGATGTTCGAACAAAAGGCCTCTGACGTGCATCTCTCGTCAGGCAACAACCCCATGCTTCGCATCAATGGCGATCTGCAGCGCGTGGACCATCCGCCGCTCGAAAACGATGACCTCAAGGCGATGCTTTACGAGATCGCCCCGGAATATAAGATCAAGATCTTCGAAGAAACCGGCGACGTGGACTTCGGTTATGAGATTCCGAACATCTCGCGATTCCGCGCGAATTTCTTCAACCAGAAGAACGGGATCGGCGCGGTGTTCCGCCAGATTCCAAGCCGGGTGCTCTCGTTCGAGGATTTTGAAAAATTCGACGCGCCGTTGCCGGCCATCCTGAAGAAATTCACCATGCTGCACCGGGGGCTGATCGTGGTGACCGGGCCCACCGGCTCCGGCAAATCCACCACCCTCGCGGCGATGGTGGACTATGCGAACAAGAACCGCCGGGACCACATCATCACGGTGGAAGACCCGATCGAATTCGTGCATGAAAGCAAGAATTGCCTGATCAACCACCGCGAAGTCGGCGTCCACACCAACTCGTTCGCCTCCGCGCTGCGCGGCGCGCTGCGTGAAGATCCGGATATCATCCTCGTCGGCGAGTTGCGCGATCTGGAAACCATCGAGCTGGCGCTCATCGCGGCGACCACGGGCCATCTCGTCCTGGGAACATTGCACACCCCCAGCGCCGCCAAGACCGTGGACCGCATGATCGACGTGTTCCCGGCCGAGCAGCAGAACAAAATCCGCGCAACGCTCTCCGAGGCGCTCAAAGGCGTGGTGGCGCAAAACCTTTTCAAGCGCATCGACAAGAAAGGGCGCATCGCCGCCCTGGAAGTCCTCGTTTTCACGACGGCCATCGCGAACCTGGTCCGCGAGGGCAAAACCCACCAGATTCCCGGCATGATCCAGGTCGGCAAGAAACTCGGCAATCAACCCCTCGATGATTCCATCATGGAACACCTTCGCATGAAGAGAATCTCACCCGAAGAAGCCTATGACAAAGCTATCGACAAAAAGAAATTCCGATCGTTTCTGCCCCATCCGCCGGAAGACGAGGATGCTTGAGTATGCGCCGGCCTGAACTCGATCATGTTCTCGGGGTCATGCTGGAATCCCAGCCGGAGGTGTCCGACCTCCTGTTCACGGTTGACAAACCCCTGCAGGTCGAGTCGTTTGGCGAGTTGAAGCCGGTCACCTTCGATCCGCCCATCGACAAGCTGACACCTTTCCAGACCGAGATGGTGGCGCTCAACCTCATCGGCGAGAACCAGTGGCACATTGAGGACTTGCTGCGGCGCGGTTCCAGCGACGCGGCCTACACGCTCACCGACAAAGCCCGTTTCCGTATCAATATCTTCTCGCAGCGCGGCAATTACTCGATCGTCTGCCGCAAGCTGAACACGGAAATCCCGACGCTCGAGGGACTCCAATTCCCCGAAATCATCCGGCTGATCCCGCGCGAGAAGACCGGGCTGGTGCTCGTCACCGGCGCCACCGGATCGGGCAAATCCACGACGCTGGCCGCCATCCTCAACGACATCAACCACACGAAGCCGGTCCACGTCATCACGCTGGAAGACCCCGTGGAGTTCGTCCATCCCCATTACATGGCGACCTTCAACCAGCGCGAACTCGGCACGGACTTCGACAGCTTTTCCAACGGTCTGCGCGCGGCGCTGCGCCAGGCGCCAAAAGTCATTCTCGTGGGTGAGATGCGCGACCGCGAAACCGTCCGGATCGCGCTGAGCGCGGCCGAGACCGGCCACCTGGTGCTCAGCACGCTGCACACGATTGACGCCGGGCAAACCATCAACCGCATCCTCGGCTTGTTCGAGCCGGACGAGCAGGAGCAAATCCGCGCGCGGCTGGCCGACACCCTGCGCTGGATCATCAGCCAGCGTCTCGTGCCCAAGGTCGAGGGAGGCCGTCACGCCCTCCTGGAAATCATGGGCTCCAATCTGCGCACCCAGGAAACCATCCGCCTTGGCGAAAGCGAAGGCAAGAGCTTCTATGAAATCATCGAAGCCAGCCAGCCTTTCGGCTGGTGCACGTTCGATTTTTCAGCGTTGGAATCTTACGAAGACGGCACTATCAGCGAGGAAACCGCCTTGCTGTACTGCACGAAGCGGGGACCCGTCACGCGGGGCATCGACAACATCAAGAAATCCCGCGGCGAATGCACGACGAACATTGCGTCCCTGCACATGAAAGCCGGCCAGGAGTTCGCGAAAAGCCGCGCGGCGGCGATTCCGGCCGCCCTCAAACTCAAATAGCCTATGGCCGACAGGTTTGAATTCATCAGCACCACGGACAAGCCCGCCTTGCTGGCCTTTTCCACGCCGGAATGGCTCGAAGCGGCAAGGACCGCCCTGGTCGAACTCGGATACAAGGTCCATACGGCGGCGACGCACGGCGATTTCCTGGTTCGTTTCAGCCAGATTCAATACCAGGTGGTGGTGGTCGAGGAATTGTTCGCCGCAAACAACATCAGTGAAAACCTGACGTTGAAGGCGCTGCAGACCATGCCGATGAGCCGGCGCCGTCACGCCACCGTGATTTTGTTCGGCGATTCCTTCCAGACCTTCACTCCGTTGCAGGCGTTCGAGCAAAGCGTGCACGCGGTCATCAGCAGCTCCGAATTATTTCTGCTCAAGCAGTTGATCGAGAAGGCGAT
>JBEKFT010000104.1:0-5778 GCA_050013175.1 Verrucomicrobiota bacterium | reverse complement strand
AAAGCCGCTGCGCTTCAGGCGATGCTCAGCGACGTCAATAGGGTATGCACAGATCTCCATTTACCAGAGAAGCTTCCTGTCGAAACGGGTGATCTGACCGAGATTAGAATCGAAACGCCATTTTTTTCTGACCATCAACATCGATTCGCCACAATTTGCACTTCCAATTACGTGTATGCTGCGAATATTGGCAACAAGCTCTGCTACATAAATAAGAACTTTCGCGAGCAAGATGAATCGAGATTCCTTCTTGGAATCAAAAGCAGATACACTGCTTCAATGAGCGAAGCGAACACCTTGCAGGCGTATGTCATCGCAACGCAGTGGCTGGCCTCCGCTTCGATTGACGTTGCGGCCCTTGGACGTGATTGCCATGTCGAGAGCACACCTTGGAGTCTGGACAAAAACCAATGTGTACCCCTTTACACATTCCGCTGGATACGTGGGCAGGAGGAGGAGATTGCGACCGTTGAGGTTCTTGAACCCGAGCGACTGTTGCTTAAGCTTTGGGTGGAAAATGCCGATTACATAAAGCGCAGGAGCCTGGCCTTGCCTAATCGTGAATCCCTTTTAGCGCAGACGAATGCTCCGTTAAGCCACGCGCAATAACCATGCTCGTTTAAAGAAGATTCTGTCTGGCACTTTTCTCCCAATCAGTCATTGGAATTTGACTTCCCGGATGTTCTGATTATAATGCTTATTATAATATGACTCATCCGTTGAAAATTCGTCAGGTTGGCAGCTCCCTGGGATTGATTCTCCCCAAAGAGGTGACCAATGACCTCAACGTCGGAGAGGGCGACACCATCTTCCTCACGAAAGGGGAGGAGGGCTTTCGTGTCGTCGCCAATGACCCCGGTTTTCCAAAGGCGATGGAATCCTATAAGAAAATCGCCCGGCGCTATCGGAACACATTCAGGGAACTGTCAAAATGACCGAACCTGTCTGGCTGTCCCGCGCCCAAATCGAAGCCATTCACGACGACCAGTTGCAGCAGCATGGCGGATTGGCCGGCATCCGCGCGCCGGAGGGCCTGGAATCGGCACGCGCGCGCCCGCTCAATCTCTTTCTGCACGAGAAGACTGATCTGGCGGCCCTGGTGGTTACCTATGCCCACGGCATCATCAAGAATCATCCGTTCCTGGACGGAAATAAGCGCACAGCCTTTGCCGCCGCCGCGGTTTTTCTGGATATGAACGGGGTGGAGATCACGATGACCGAGCAGGAGGCCACCGTCATGGTCCTGAGCCTGGCCGACGGGTCGATAACCCGGAAGCAGTTTACGGAGCTCCTGCGGCAGCACTCGCGCAAGATCAAGGGCGGATAGTTTTCTGCACTTGGAGCCCGATCGGCATCCCTCGCACAATAAAGGTTATGTCTTGTGATTTGGTCTGGCCATGCAGGGGTGTGCTGTCTCGGTCAGCCGGCGCATCCGGGCTGGAAGACGGATTGATCCGGCGGCGGCGCTTCACATTTTTCTTCCCGTCGCGGCCGGCGGGCTTAAGATCGTGCGCCATGAAGACTTCTGGACCCCTCGCCCTGAGCGAGTTGATCTCGCCGGCGACAATCAATCTCGATTTGAAAGGCGCGGACCGCGAGGCGGTGCTCGACGAACTCGTCCGCCAGGTCCCGGCCATCCGCAACGACCCGGAGGCCCGCGCCACGCTGCTCCGCGCCTTGCACGAACGCGAACAACTCCACAGCACCGGCATCGGCGACGGCGTCGCCCTCCCCCACGCCCGCAACGCGCTCGTCGGCCTCGTGGATCGCCCCGTCATCGTGTTCGGCCGCCACGCCCAGGGCATTCCTTACGACTCGATCGACGGCGCCCCGGCGCGGCTGTTTTTTCTGCTGGTGGCGCCGACGGTGACGCAGCATCTGGCGGTGCTCGCGCGCATCAGCCGGCTGCTGCGCGAGCCGAAGGTCCGGCAGGGTTTGCTGGCGGCCGGAAGCGCAGCGGAAGTGCTCGCGTTGATCCGTGAAGCGGAAGCGAGGCCGTAAGGAGATTAAATCGCACTGTCGCCCTGCTCCTCCGTCCGGATTCGCAGAGCATTTTCCACCGGCAACACGAAAATCTTGCCGTCCCCGATTTTGCCGGTGTGGGCGGCCTTGGCAATCGCCTCCATCGCCGGCTTGATTTGCGCGTCGGCCAGGATGACTTCGATCTTCACTTTCGGCAGGAAATCGACGGTGTATTCGCTGCCGCGGTAAATCTCGGTGTGGCCCTTCTGGCGGCCGAAGCCCTTGACTTCGGTCACCGTCATGCCCTGGATCCCGATTTCGTGCAGCGCGTCCTTCACTTCGGTCAGCTTGAATGGTTTGATGATGGCTTCGATTTTCTTCATAGCGCGATCTTTCAGTCGTTGTAAGCCCTTTCGCCGTGTTGCGTCAAATCCAGCCCCGAATCCTCCTCTTCGGGCGAGACGCGCAGACCGACCAGCGCATCCACCACCTTCAAGATAAGGAAGGTGGCCGACGCGGCCAGCGCCACCGTGAACAAAACACCGCGAAATTGATTGAACACCTGCCCGGGGCTGCCCGCCAGCGACAGCACCTTGCCGCCGGATTGAAAGGTGTTGGCAATGGACGCGTTGACCGAGGCGTCGGCGAAGACACCGAGCAACAGCAGCCCCACGGTGCTGCCCACGGCGTGCACCCCGAAAACGTCCAGTGAATCGTCGTACCTGAAGCGGCTCTTCAGCCGTGTCACGGCAAAATAGCAGACCACTCCGCCCGTCAGGCCGATGAGGAAGGCGACTGGAACGGTGACGAAGCCGGAGGCGGGGGTGATGGTGGCGAGCCCGGCCACCATGCCTGAAGAGACTCCGAGAACGCTCGGCTTGCCTTTCAACAGCCATTCTGCTCCAGCCCACCCCAGCGCCGCGGCGGCCGCGGAAAAGTGCGTGGCGGCAAAGGCGCTGCTGGCCAGGGCGCCGGCATTCAGGGCGCTGCCCGCATTGAATCCAAACCATCCCACCCACAGCAGGCCTGCGCCGATGAGACTCAACACCACGTTATGCGGCGGCATGGGCTCATGCGGGAAACCCGTGCGCCGGCCCAGCACCAACGCGAAAACCAGGGCCGACACCCCCGAGCTGACATGAACCACCGTGCCGCCCGCAAAATCCAGAACCGGATAACGTCCGCCCAGCGCCCAGTTGAACAATCCGCCGGTCCCCCACACCATGTGACACAACGGGAAGTAAACCACCGTCATCCAAAGCACCGTGAACAACACATACGCGCTGAATCGGATTCGCTCGGCGATGGCGCCGCTGATCAACGCGGGCGTGATGATCGCGAACATCATTTGAAACAGCATGAAACTCTGCTGCGGAACCGTTCCGGCGTAATCGCTGTTCGGCGCGCCGCCGACCCCTTTGAGCAGAAAATATTGAAACGGATTTCCGCAGAACGCGTTGCCCTTGCCGAACGCCATGCTGTAGCCGTAAACCATCCACAGCGTCGATACGATCGCCATCAGAATCAGACTGTGTCCCATCGTCGAGAGGACGTTTTTGCGGCGCACCAACCCGCCGTAAAAGAGGATCAGACCCGGCGCGGTCATCATCAGCACCAGCGCCGAACTGGCCAGCAGCCACGCGTTGTCGCCGGAATTGATGGGTGACGTCGCCGGCGCGGCGGTCGCCGCCGACAGAGCCGCCCCCGGTTCCAATCTGGGCGGGCTTTCAGCGGCAAAACAGGTCGGGATCAGCGCGGTGCACATTCCAAGCAACAAGAGTGCTGCGAGGACCCTTCGGAGATGTTGGGTGCTCATGAGCGCTCCTGTTAGACCACTTTGAACAGAATGTGTCTACACATGTATTGGCCGCTTCCAGAGCATAATAAGGTCAGTGAGATTCGCCGGGAAAACCCTGCTGTCGCAAGGCGTCGAACAAGACCAGGGCGACGCAATTGGATAGATTCAGCGAACGGGCCCGCGGATTGAACATGGGGATGCGCACCCATCGGCTGCGGTTTTCCTCCAGCAATTGTTTGGGCAACCCCGCGGTCTCGCGGCCAAAGACGAGGTAATCCTGGGGCCGGAAATCGGCTTCGGTGTAAAGCCGCGGTCCGTTCGATTCGATGAGCCACAGCCGCGCGGAGGCAGGCAACGTTTGGAAAAAGGCCGTCCAGCTTTTCCAGCGGTGCCATTCCACGTGTTCCCAGTAATCCATCCCCGCGCGCTTGAGCCGGGCGTCATCGAGCTCAAACCCGAACGGTTCGATCAGGTGCAGGACGCTCCGGGTGGCCGCGCATAACCGCGCCACATTCCCCGTGTTCGGCGGGATTTCAGGCTCAACAAGAACGACGTGCATGACCCGGTCAGATTTTTGATTTTTGATATTTAATTTTGGACCTTGGACTTTGGACTTTGGACTTTGGACTTATAAAACACCTTCCAGAGCACCAACCCGCGCGCCGGCGCGGTCATTCCCGCCACGCGACGGTCCTTCTTCGCCAGCATCCGCTTGATCTCGTCCGGCGGGAACTTGCCCAGCCCGGTCTGGACCAGCGTCCCGACGATGCTGCGGCACATCCGGTAGAGGAAGCCGTCACCCTCGATGATGAACTCGAACAAGGGGCCGCGCCGCCGGAGGTCGCATCGCGTCACCGTGCGCACGGTGGAGTCTCTCTCGTGACCCCGGCTCACGGCGAAGGATTTGAAATTGTGCCGCCCGATGAACAGCCTGGCGCCGCGGCGCATGGCTTCGAAATCGAGCCGGCGGGTGACATGCCAGGCGGCATGGCGAATCAACGGATTCATGGCCGGATGGTTCCATACACAATAGCGGTATTGTTTTCCTGTCGCGCCGAATCGCGCGTGGAATGTCGCGGGGACCCGCGTGGCGGAGGGCACGCGGATGTCTTGCGGCAGCCAGGCGTTGAGCGCCAGCGCCAGCTTGGTTGCCGTCATCGCGCACTCGGATCGCGGAACCTCGAAATGGGCGGCCATGCCGAGCGCGTGAACGCCGGTGTCCGTCCGGCTCGAGCTGTGGAGGCGCGGCCTGCTGGGGAACAGTTTGGCGAGGGCGGCTTCGACCTTTTCCTGAACGCCCGTGCCGGTCTTCTGCACCTGCCAGCCTTCATAACCCGAACCGTCGTAGGCGATCGTCAATTTGAATTTGATCATGCCACAGGGCGGAATCGTTAAATCGTTGAATCGTTGGGGGCGCGGCCACAACTGGCGATTGAACGTTTTACCAGTCTAACGGTTTAACAATTCAACGGTTTAACAATTCAACGGTTTAACGATCCAACGATTTAACAATTCAACGCTTCACCGAATCCAAATAACTTTGCAATAGAATCGCCGCTGCGGTTTTGTCCACCATTTGCTTCCGCTTCTCGCGCCGGACGCCGCCCTGGATCAGGAACCGCTGGGCCTGGGCCGACGTCAGCCGCTCGTCCCAGGTCTGAACCGGAACCGCAACGGCGTCCTGGAGCGCCGCGATGAACTCTCGCACCTTCAGCGCGGCCGGGCCATAACTGCCGTCCATGTTCCGGGGCAGCCCGACCAGGATGGACTCCACCTCCTTCTCCCGGATGAGGTCCTTCAATCGGGTGAGAAATCCGGCGAACGGCTCCGCAGGAATAAACTCCAGCGGCTGCGCGATCATTTTCAACTCGTCGCTGACGGCGACGCCGATCCGCTTGGTTCCGTGGTCGAGGGCGAGGATTCTCATATGGCGCGGCGCTTTCGATCTCGCTCCAACGCGGCCTCCAACAGTTCAGGAGAAGCAAAGAAGTTGGTCCGCCTCAGTTTGGCGATTGCTT
>JBEKFT010000103.1:0-5788 GCA_050013175.1 Verrucomicrobiota bacterium | reverse complement strand
TGCGGCACCTTCGTGGGCGGTCTTCGGGGATCGGCCCGCGAGGAACACAAAAACGCGTTCCGCACCTGGCTTAAGATCCTCACCGGGCCGAGCATCTGGGGAAACTGGCTCCTGGAAAAACTCCACTACCGGCCCGCCCCGGGCCGGTTCTGGGTGGCCGATTCCGAGCTCGTGAAAAGTGAAGTCCAGCAGGATTACCCCGTCCCCGACGACCGCTTCTTGATCGCCCACTCGGGTGTGAATGAGCCGGAGCCGGACGCGGGCAAAAGACGGACCCTGTGGCGGGGCAAGCTCGGATTCCAGGACGGGGAGGCAGTGGCGCTGTTCGTGGGTTCCGAATTCCAGAGAAAGGGGCTGGGAGCCCTGGTGGAAGCGATGGGACTGCTGAAGGACCGCGCTCCCCGGTTGGTGATCGTGGGCGGAGAAGACCCCGCCCCCTACCAGAGTCGCGCCCGCGAACTGCAGATCAGCGACCGCATCACCTGGGCCGGCCGGGTGAACAACGTGAATGACTATTACGCCCTGGCCGATATTTTTGTGCTGCCGACACTCTCGGATCCGTCGCCCTTGGCGCCGCTGGAGGCCATGGCGCATGGCTGCGCCGCGGTGGTGAGCTGCGGACGCTACACGGGCGTAGCAGAATTGGCCCGGAACGGCGAGGCCATTTTGTTGGAGGACCCCAAAGACCCGTCCGAAATCGCCCGCGCGATCGAGCGGCTCCTGGATCCGGTCATCCGGAAGCAGTACGCGGACAAGGGCAGGGAGCTGGTCCGCAATCTGTCCTGGGATCGAACTGCCGGCGTGATCCTGGCGGCCCTGGAAGCATCCCGTCGCGAGCGTCGGGCACAAACCGGGCTCATCCCGCCAGCTTCTCCCCTAGGACAAGGATTCTTTTAATCTCACGATTTGCGCGCGTAATTGTCGCGCCAGCTCTTTGCGGTCCGCGCTGCCTTCGCGCGGCTCGGCAAAGCGGACCGAGGCCCGGATGCCGCGCTTGCTTAGCAGGTTGATCAAATGCGGCACGAGCGTCATGTCCTTCCAATAGCAGACTTCCTCGCTCACGTCGCCGTCGTCGAGTTCATATTGAATCAAGGCCACCGCCAGCGGATGCATCTGCCGTGCGGCGGGTTCGAGCAAGGAGGATTTGAAAGGGAGGATGGTGCCGTCGCCTGAACTCGTTCCTTCGGGGAAAAGCACCACCAGTGCGCCGGAACGCAGTGCGGTTTCGATTCCATTCGCTGCCTGAAGGACTTGCGCCCGCCTTTCACGATCGACAAAAACCGTCCCGGCAAGGCGGGCAAACCAGCCAAATACCGGCCAATGTTTCACTTCGTGTTTGGCGACAAACACGCAAGGCGTGAGTGCGGCCAGAACCAAAACATCGACATAACTCAAATGGTTGCAAACGAGCAGGCCGCTGGAAGGAATTGCGCCGGCGACCCGCGTTTCCGCCCCGAGAATTCGCAGCATCCGGCGGGACAAATTGTGGAGCCAGACCGCGCGGGCGGGCGGCAGCGAATCCCGGTGGCGGAACGCGCAGTGAATGGCATAGCTGAGCGCCGCCACCAACGCTTCGCCAGCAATCCAGAACAGCCGGCCGGTGACACGCAGCGGACATTGAAGCCATGCTTTCAAGCGGCCAGATCTTGTTTGTTCGATTGCCTTCGCAGGCGCGGCCGGCGGCGGTTGTCCGCCCTTTGGCCGTTTGAAAAACGAACGCCTCACGATCGCAAGCAGCCATCACGACCGCCGCAAAAATCCCCGCCGCGAACAGTGTTGCAAGGAGCGCTCCAGTCTCTCGACGCACCAGTGTACGAAACGCCGGCGAATGAACAAAACAAATTTGAAACCATAATTGCAAGAATCCGGTTGCGTCCTCGTGCCGATCTGCGACTTTCTCCGTGCACCCATTCCAGGATCGAAAACAAAAACATCAACTCTATAAAATCATGAGCGCAAACAACAATTCCTCCATGGCACCGCCCGGCCATGTCAGTTGGAACGAATTGGTCACCACGGACCTGGCAGGGGCCCAAACATTTTACACCGGCCTGTTCGGCTGGAAGGCGGAAGCGTTCGGTGCCGGAATGGACTACACGCTGTTCAAGAAAGGCGGCACGACGGTGGGCGGCATGATGAAATGCCCGCAGCCCGGCGCGCCTGCCCACTGGCTGGCTTACGTGACGGTGGGAGACGTGGACGCTTCCGCAGCCAAAGCCGGGAAACTGGGCGGCACGGTGGTGGCCCCGCCATTCGACGTGCCCGAAGTCGGACGCATCGCGGTAGTCCTCGATCCGCAGGGCGCAGCGATCGGATTGTTCAAGCCAGCGGCCTGATCCGGGAGATAGCCGCGTCCATCCGTATTTATTCCTGGATTGAATTGCAGACCTATGGATGCATCAGGCATCGGATGCCCTGCCCAACACGATGGATTCGTGCTTTACTTTACCGGGAATCCCGTTTAACTTTTCATCGCTGCTCGTCGCTGTTCCAGACCCGCGCGAAGTTCAGCCCGTTAAAGCTAAAAACTATGAAATCTGCATTGCGCTGCATCCTTGTTGTATTGTTTGCTGTGATTCTGCCGGGGTTTGCGACGGCTGCAAATGTGACCGTGACCGTTTCTTCCACAAAATCGGTCATGGCGCAGACGGGATTGGGTGTGGGTTCATCGGTTTATGACAATTATATGGTGGACAGCGCGGTTCCCGGCAACCTTCAGTCGGCCGGGATAAAGGCGTTGCGATATCCTGGCGGCTCTTACGCGGACTTTTTCCACTGGCAGACTGCTACGCTCACCACCGGCCAGAGCGGATACGTTGCGAGCGGGAACACGTTCACCAATTGGATGGTCCAAGACGTGATTCCGTCTGGAGTGCAGCCTGTGATTACGGTGAATTACGGTTCGAATCCGGGCGGTACCGGCGGCGCCGACCCCTCCGAAGCGTCCAATTGGGTGCAATATGCGAACGTCACCAAGGGATACGGCATCAAGTATTGGGAAATCGGGAATGAAATTTACGGCAACGGCTATTACAACGGCAGCGGTTGGGAATGCGATCTGCATTATAATTCCACTTCCGGTCGCCAGGGGCAGTATGCGCTCAGCCCGACGGCTTACGGAAGCAATGTAAATCTGTTTGTCTCGGCGATGAAAGCGGCTGATCCCACGATCAAGATCGGCGCGGTATTGACCGCCTATGGTTTCTGGCCCGATGCGTCGCAAGGAGTGTCGCCGAGTTGGAATGCAAATGTGCTGCAGCAATGCGGAACTAAAATTGATTTCGTGATCATTCATTACTATCCGGACAACGGAAACATCGGCAGCGGGGCGGGCACGAACCTCCTCAACGACCCTTCATCAGAAATCCCGACCATCGTTTCGCAGACGCGCACGCTGATCAACGCGTACTGCGGCACCAATGCGCCAAATGTGGGAATCGCAGTCACGGAAACGGCGGGCGATGCTATTACGAGTTACTACCCGGCGGAGAGCCTGTTCGCGGCGGATCTGTATTGCTCCTGGATTGAAAATGGGGTGATGAATGTGGAGTGGCAGGAGTTGCACCATACGCCGCCCACGTTTTTAGTCAACGGAACAGGCGGAGGACCCCATCGCCCGTGGTATGGAGCGTTGATGACCCGGCTGCTGGCTTCCGTGGGCGACACCTTTGTGTCCGTGACTTCGGATAATATCCAGTTGAAGGTCCATGCCACGTCGCGGCAGGACGGGACGATCGGTCTGTTGCTGCTGAACGAGAATGTGGCCAACAGCCAGTCGGTGAACGTGACGATCAATGGCGCGTCGCTGGGCACCAGCGGCACGCAGTATCAGTTCGGCGCCGCCAATTTCGGCGCCAATCAGCTTCCGACCTCCGGCATTTCGACCAACAGTATGACCGGTTTGGGCAATTCCTTCTCGATTTCCGTGCCCGCGCTCACGATGACAACCTTGCGGATTCCTGTCGTCGTTCCCAATACTCCGCCAGTGCTGGCATCCATTCCCAATCAGACCGTAAACGTGGGCCAAACCGTGGCGTTCACCGCCAGCGCGACGGATACGGATCAGCCGCCGCAGATCCTGACGTTCAGCCTTCTGAGTGGACCGAGTGACGCCACGCTGAATAGCACGAATGGCGCTTTCTCCTGGCTTCCCTTCGCCACGGACGCCAATACGAGCAATTACTTCACCCTGAAGGTGGCCGACAACGGCTCCCCAAGCATGAGTGCGACGCAGAGTTTCGACGTCATCGTGAACCCACTCACGCTGCCGACGCTTTCGGTGGGCGCTTTGGGAGCCGGGCAGCTTACGCTGCAGGTGAGTGGTGACGCAGCACCAGGACCCATTTACTCAGTGCAGACCTCAACGAATCTGGTGAATTGGACGACGGTGCTGACAACCAATTCACCGCCATTCCAGTGGGTCGATGCGAATTTCGGGACCCTCCCCATGGAGTTTTACAGGGTGATGGTTGGTCCGCCTTAACAGCGCGGTCTGGGGGAAGCCCGTGTTTCTCGAGCAGCCACGGGCTGCCAGGACAACCTGCGATCTGTTCCGTCAGTTGCTGGACCACCGGTGAGCCGGTTCACAGGGCGTTTCCGCCCCGCGCGCATCATAGGTCTTCAAGTATTGGACCCGGCCTGGCGAGTTTTAAACCTTACTCGAGCGCCGGCTCGCTGCCGTCGATCATCTTCACTTTGTTGTGCGTGAAATATTCCTTCGTCAGCGCCCTCATCAGTTTGCCGCGCTGATCGTAAAGCCGCTTCAGCTTCCGCGGCTTGTGCTTGGCCAGCGCATAGTGCGTCAGGAGCGGCATCGCAATGGTGGTGTCGGTATAGCAGACGACGGCATCGGGGAGCTTGGTCGGATCTATTTTGCCCCAGCTCACGGCTTCGCTGGGCGTCGCGCCGGACAGGCCGCCGGTGTCGGGCCGCGCGTCCGTCACCTGGATGAAAAAGTCCTGGCCGAATTCCTTGATGCGGAGCACTTCCTGGATTTGCGGTTCGGTCTGGAGCATGAAATTCTTGGGGCTGCCCCCGCCCCACAACACCACGCCGCTGCGGCCGCCGCCGCGTTTGGCGCCCAGCACGAACGACGTGGTCTCGTTCACGTCAATCGAAGGATTGACGCGGAGTTTGTTGCCGCGCAACTCGACGCCGGCGAAATTCATGCCAATGGTGGAGTCGCCGGGCGACGAGGTGTAACACGGCACGCCGGCGCGATACGCCGCGGCCAGCACCGAGACGTCCCTGAGCTTGTGCTTGCGTTCCCATTCCGCGCAGTACTTGCCGATGAGGTAATGCAATTCGGCGGTGCCCATTTCCTTCTGGAATTCGGGCTGAATAAGAATCTCCCGGAGAATATCATCGGTGGCCATCAACCCGTCCGAGTATGGAATCACCACGTCGTAAATGCGGACAAGGTCGTTGTCGCGCAGGTCGGTGTCGTCGAACTTGAAGCTGCCGGAGTGAACCGGGTAGTTCAGCGCGAAGTGCATGTCGTGGTAAAGATTCGCGCCCGTCGAGACGATCCAGTCCACGAACCCGGCTTTGATGAGCGGGATGATGCTGGAGCAGCCGAGACCCGCGGGCGTCAGCGCGCCCGAAACACTCATGCCGATGGTGACGTCCGGGGCGAGCATGCGGTTGGCGAAAAGCTGGCAGGCTTCCCTGAGCCGGGCCGAATTGTAGGCGAGAAAGACTTCGTCGATGATGTAGGTGAGCTTCTCCCTGCCGTTGAGGTTCCTGGGCTGGATGCGTTTGCCCGCCATGTACTGTTTCTTGTGCGGGC
>JBEKFT010000102.1:0-5808 GCA_050013175.1 Verrucomicrobiota bacterium | reverse complement strand
ATCGAACCGCGCTGGCGGTCGGCACGCTGATGAATTCACGCGGCCTGATGGAGTTGATCATCATCAATATCGGCCTCCAGAAGGGCGTTATCCAGCCGGCGCTGTTTTCCATCATGGTGTTGATGGCTGTGGTCACAACGCTGATGGCGTCACCGATGTTCGAATGGGTCTATGGACGGCATGCTCGAAAGGTGGGCGAACTGGCGGTGGCGCCCGTGGAAGCCTGACTCGCAGCCCCGCGCACAGCGCCCTCGCTCAATGTGGCGTGCGCAGACTTGTTTGCGACGAGCCGTCGCCACTCCTTTGGACATTTGACCTCGAACTTTGGACTTACACCCGCTTCGTGAGCGAGACTCCAAGGTTCAAGAGCTTGCGGACGTCGGCCTGCGACCTGGCCTCGGCATAGATGCGGAGGATCGGTTCCGTGCCGGAACCGCGCAGCATGAGCCACGACGTGTCCCGGGCCACGAACTTCACCCCGTCGTAACTCTTCACTTCGGCCACGGGTGAGCGCAGAAGTTTGGAGGGCGGCCGGCTCTTGAGGAACTCCATCAATGGGGCGCCTTTCTCCAGCGGATACTGCGCGTCGATGCGCCCGTATTCGTGCGGGCCAAACTGCCTCGTCAGGGCGGCAAGCAGCTTCTCCACGGGCTTGCGCTCGACCGCCAGCATCTCGAGCAGCAGCAGCCCGGCGGCGATGCCATCACGCTCGGGAATATGACCCTGGAACCCGATGCCGCCGCTCTCTTCCGCGCCGAGCAACACATCCCCTTTGAGCATTTCCGCGCAGATGTACTTGAAGCCCACGCCGGTTTCCGTCAACAACAGGCCATACGCGGCGCACATTTTGTCCACCATCGACGTCGCCGACAACGCTTTCACCACCCGTCCCCTGCCCTGTCGATTGACAATAAAATGCCGAAGGAGCAGGCAGATCAACTGGTGTGTGGAAATATACTTGCCGCGCCCGTCCATGCCCCCGACACGGTCGGCATCGCCGTCCGTCACCAGGCAGATATCGTGCGGATGCCGGCGCAGGAACGCCTGGCTGCGGGCGTAGTTGCGTTCGATGGGTTCCGGGTTGATGCCGCCGAAAAAGGGATCGTGCCCGCCGTTGAGGGTTGTGACCTTGCAGGTCGTGCCGGCCAGGAGTTGTTCGAAGCATCCGGCACCGACGCCAAACAGGGCGTCATGGGCGAATCGCAACCTGGATTTTGAGATCCGTTTGAAATCCACCAGCCGTTTGAGCGCGGCGTAATGCGCGGGGCGCACGTCGGCGATAACGACCTGCTTCTCTCGCAAGGCCCCGGCCAGAGGTCTTGTTCTGACCGCGTTCCGATCGAGAAAACCCTCCACGGCCTTGCAGGTGGCCGGGTCGCTGGATCCGCCGTAATCCGATTTGAGTTTGAAGCCGTTAAAGATGGGGGGATTGTGACTGGCGGTAATCATCACGCCGCCGACGGCGCGCTGGTGCTTCACCGCGAAGGAAACCGACGGTGTGGGTGTCGGCACGGGCGTCAATACCACCTTGAAATCATTTGCGGCAAGCACCTCCGCGGTGCACCGGCCGAATTGATCCGAGAGAAAGCGGCGGTCATAGCCGACGATGATTCGTTTCTCGGTACCGGCCGCCGGATGGGCTCTCCAGTAATCCGCTGCGGCCTGGGCGACACGGGCGACATTGGCGAAGGTAAAATCCTCTCCAATAACCGCACGCCAACCGTCCGTGCCAAATTTGATTTGAACCACGCGAAGAGTCTGGCAGAGGAGAAGCCCGCTGCCAAGCCGGCGGTCGAAGCCGGTTTAGCTCGCCAGGTTGGAACGGCTGGGGTCGTTGGCGGCGGTGATCCTGCGCAACCTTGAGACCGCGGCCTTCATGTTTCTCTGTCCAAAGAGAGTGGTGCCGCTGATGAACGCATCCGCGCCCGCCCGGGCGCATTCGGGAGCCGTCTTGAAGTCGATGCCGCCATCCACGCCGATGTGATACGAGAGGCCCCTCTGCCGGCGCCAGTCCACCGCCTGCTGGATCTTCGGCAGCGTTTCGTGAATGAACTGCTGGCCGCCGAAACCGGGATTCACGGTCATGACGAGCAGCGAGTCGATCTGGTCGAGGAACGGTTGAACCATGGAAACGGCCGTTGGCGGATTAATGGCCAGCCCGGCTCTTTTGCCGAGCGACTTGATCTTCCACAGCAACGCAGTGACCTGTTCGCCCAGTTCCACGTGGACGTTGATTTGATCCGCGCCGGCGCGGGCGAACGGTTCCAGCAGGATTTCCGGCCGGGAACACATCAGATGAACATCGAAGAAAATCTTCACCAGCGGACGAAGCGTCTGGACCAGCTTCGGGCCGAAGGAAATATTCTCCACGAAATGCCCATCCATGATGTCGAGGTGCAGCCAATCGGCGCCCGAGCGCTCCACGCGCGCGGCCTCCTTTGCGAAACATCCGAAATTGGCAGCCAGCAGCGAGGGCGCGATAATCATGCGAGCAGCTTAACGGGCCCGGCGGCGGAGGAAAATCCAGAAATGCAGGGCTCGGCGTGGAGGCGTCGTCTCCGCAGCAGGCTCGGAGAGGCGTCGGCCCGGTCTCAGACGGGTGCGGGTGCGGGTGCGGGCGTGCCCAGTCCCGGCAGCTTCGGCGGCGAGGGTTTGCCCGGCACTTCCGGCAGCGGCGTTCCGGCCGGAGCGCCGTGCGGAGGATCGACCTGGGGAATCGGCGCAGGCGGCGTGAATTTGCCCGTGCGCACAATCTCCAGCACCTGCGCGCCGTCGAGGGTCTCGTACTCGAGGAGTGACTTGGCGATCAGCTCCAGCTTGTCGAGATTGGACATGATGATGTCCTTCGCGACCTTGTACTCTTCGTTGATGATCCGTTTGACTTCGCCGTCGATTTCCTGGGCCGTGAACTCGCTGTAAACCTTCGCGCGGGCCATTTCGCGTCCAAGGAAAACATATTCGTTGTCATCGCCGTACTGCACCATGCCGAGTTTGTCGCTCATGCCCCATTGCATCACCATGGCGCGCGCCGTGGCGGTGGCCTGTTGAATGTCCCCGGCGGCGCCCGTCGAAATATCCCCGGCGACGATTTCCTCGGCGATCCGGCCGGCCATCATGACCGCCAGCATGTCGAGCATTTCCTTGCGCCGACGGTTGAGAATATCCGTTTTGGGCAACGACATGGTGGACCCGAGCGATTGCCCGCGCGGGATGATGGTGACCTTGTGCAGCGGATGCGTGTGCTCCAACATCACATTGACCAGGGCATGGCCGGCCTCGTGCCACGCGGTAAACTTCTTGTCCTCGTCCGTCATGGCGAGGCTTCGCCGTTCGCGGCCCCAGCGCACCTTGTCGCGCGCTTCCTCCAATTCCTCCATCGAGACTGCCTTCTTGTTCGTGCTCGCCGCCAGCAACGCCGCTTCGTTCAGCAGGTTTGCCAACTCGGCCCCGGAGTATCCCGGCGTGCCGCGGGCGATCACGGATAAATCGACCGCAGGCGCCAGTTTCACGTTCTTCGCGTGCACCTTTAAAATGGCTTCGCGGCCGCGGACATCGGGCAGATTGACCGTGATCTGGCGGTCGAAGCGGCCGGGACGCAGCAGCGCGGGATCGAGAACATCCGGCCGGTTGGTCGCCGCGATGATGATAATGCCTTCCTGCGTGTCGAAGCCGTCCATCTCCACGAGCAACGCATTCAAGGTCTGCTCGCGTTCGTCGTTCCCACCGCCCAGTCCATGACCGCGACTCCGGCCCACAGCGTCGATTTCATCGATGAAAATGAGGCACGGCGTGTTCTTGCGCGCCTGTTCGAACATGTCGCGCACGCGGCTGGCGCCCACGCCGACGAACATTTCCACAAAATCCGAGCCGCTGATGCTGAAGAAGGCGGCATCAGCCTCGCCGGCGATCGCCTTGGCGAGGAGGGTTTTGCCCGTGCCCGGAGGGCCCACCATCAGGACACCCTTCGGGATGCGCCCGCCCAGGCGCTGGAATTTTTTCGGGTCCTTGAGAAACTCGACGAGTTCGGAGACCTCTTCGATGGCCTCGTCGATTCCGGCCACGTCCTTGAAGGTTGTCTTGTTGCGTTCCTTGGCCAGGAGCCGCGCCTTGCTTTTGCCAAAGCTGAGCGCGCCCTTGCCGGCCATTTTGATCTGGCGGATGAAAAAGAACCAGATGAAGGCCGCGATGACAACGATGGGCAGCACGCTCCAAACAACGTTCAGCAGGAGTTGATTGGGTTCGCGCACCTCAAACTGCGGAAGATGAATGAGTTGTTCCTGGAGGCTGGGCGTCAGCAGGGTCTTGGTCCGGAACGCCACCTTGTCGTTCAACCGGTTCCCCTTGTCATCGGTCTTGTAGTACATCCCCACGATGTCCGCCGAAAGCTGGGACTGGGGATTGAAATTGAGCGATACCGAAGCGATCAGGTGTGCTTCGAGCTTTTGCTGGAACTCCGCCGGCAGCAACGTTCCGGGCTGCAACTCCATCCGGTTCTTGAACATCACCATCATGAGGATGCCGCCGATAATGGCTATCCACACAATCCAGGTGCGCGGTGGGACCTTGAAATCACCGCCTTTTCTCGAGTTCTTGTCGTCGTCGCTGATTTTATTGTCTTCTGGCATGATACAAAAAGCCGCGCGCCAAGTTAACATGGGGCGTCGGGGCGCGCAACCGCCGGACATTAAAGCCGCTTCCATCGCCATTGCAAGTGGCGAATCGTCGATTCTGAAAGCTTGAATCGTTCCGAAATTCGAAGGTTTTCCACCCAAACCAGATGTCCCGCTCTCGTCGTAACCACCACCAAATCATGCCTTTGCTCACGCGGGATCTTGTCGTTCGTGAACAGATCCTGCAGTTTCACCGGCGACGACATGCCAATCGGCTGAAACCGGTCGCCCGGTTGCCAATGGCGAAGAATAACGTCCGGTCCAACGGCATCGGCATCGAAAAGTTCGCGGCCAGCCTTCCGTGCGGGCGGAACCGAAGGTTTGCGTGAGACAATGTTCCAGCGGATTTCCAGGCCGCCGAATACGATGCTGCCCTGCTTCGCATCGAGTCTTACCCTCCCTTTCTTCGTGGACCGTTTGAATCCGGAACGCGAAACAGTTCCGGCCCTCCGAAGTCGCAATTCTCCACGGGCCGTCAGGACTGCATCCAGTTCCGGAGTCGTCGCGACCGCTTTCCCGGGCGAACAGCGCAACTGTTCCACAAGGTCGTACTGTGCCGGGATCCCCCGTTTCAGCAGTTGGAGCTGGATGCACCGCCGCTGGACGGCCGCCGGCAACTCATCGAACCGGACTCTCCCCCGCGCCTTCGAGAATCCGGGAGCCGGGGCCGCCCTGTTCTTCAACCACGCACGCGCGGCCTGGCCGACAAACTCCGCTTCGGCTCCGGCGATGTCCATCAACCGCAAAACGACACGGTCGAGCGCGGGCTGGTAGTCGCGCCGAAGCAATGGCAATAATTCCCGGCGGATCCGGTTCCGCCGGATGTCCAGCCGGAGGTTGCTGGCGTCCTGGCGGAACGCGGTTTTGTTGTCGCGTGCAAACGCTTCCAACTCGGATTTGGAGACATCCAGCAGCGGTCGAACCAGAGACAGCCTCGGGTTGCCGGGCGACGCATTGCGCCACTTCATGCCGGACACCCCCTCGCCTCCGCTGCCTCGAAAGATGCGGAGGAAGAAGAGTTCGACTTGATCGTCCGCATGATGGGCGAGAGCGATCGAGCCGCTTTTCAGCCCGGCCGCCGCGCGGGCCAGAAAGCCATGACGCAATCGGCGCGCGCCCATTTCGAGGGAGAGCTTGT
>JBEKFT010000101.1:0-5843 GCA_050013175.1 Verrucomicrobiota bacterium | reverse complement strand
CGTGTGGAAAAAGAAGCCACTTCTTCAACTTGTTGACAAAACCTACAAATCATTCACCGCGCTTGCGCCCGATTCTCGATGTGTTGTAAGCGTTCAACAACGGACGTCAGAACCTCACAAACATAATCAACTTCATCAAGCGACGATTCTCTTCCCAAGGAAAAGCGGATAAGAGATCTGCTCAATGAATCGTTGAGGCCGAGTGCGGAGATGACGTGGGAGGGTTCCAAAGAGCCGGCAGAGCAGGCCGAGCCGCTTGATGCGCAAATACCCTCCAGATCCAACCCAGCCAGCAATGAGATGCTGTCGGCGCCTTCAACCACAAGAGAGACAGTATTTGTCAGGCGCTGATGACGCGATCCCACGAAGCGGGCGCTCGGAATGCGGTCGATTGCGGTCATTAAACGCCCGGACAACGGGGTCAGATTCGCCTTTGAGAAGACGGGCCGGTGCACGAAAAGTTCCAGGGCGAGAACAAATCCCATGATTGCCGCCAGGTTCTCCGTTCCGGCGCGCCGCTCATTTTCGTGGCTTCCGCCGAAGAGGAGGGGTTCCGGGTGCAGTGGCGAGCGGGCGAACAGAGCGCCGGCGCCCTTGGGACCATGAAATTTATGGCCGCAGATCGAAACCAGGTCCGCGTTGAACTGCTGGATGCCGTCGAAAGGCTCTTTTCCAAACCACTGGACTGCGTCCGTGTGGAACAGCACGCCGCGCTCGCGGCAAAGCGCGCCCAGTTCGGCCACGGGCTGGATCGTGCCGATTTCATTATTAGCCGCCATGATTGAAACCAGGATAGTGTCGGGTCGCAGGGCGTGCTTGAGGGAGTCCGGCGAGACGAGGCCTTCCGGGTTCACGGGAAGCACCGTCACCTCGAAGCCCTCGTTGCGGGACAGGTACTGGCAGGAATGAAGGACGGCAGCGTGTTCGATTGCGGAAGTGATGAGATGCCGGCCCTTTGATTTGAGGCGCCGTGCGGCGCCGAAGAGGGCGAGGTTGACGCTCTCGGTCCCGCCGCTTGTAAAAATCACCTCACCGGGTTTGCAGCCGAGGACGTTGGCGGCGCGGTCGCGGGCGTCGTCCAGGAGGGCCCGGGCTTTGCGGCCGACGTGGTGGACGCTGGATGGATTGCCCCAGACCTCGCCAAGGAACGGGAGCATGGCTTCCCGCGCCCGGGGATCGAGCGGCGTCGTGGCGTTATAGTCGAAATAAATGCTTCGCACGGTTCAACGAATCACGATATTCAGAGGAACTTCCGGCCAGATGCCGAGGTCGAGCCCGGGAGAATTCCGGACCTGCCATTGTCCGGGCGGGAGCCGGTCCGTCGAGCGGACGGCGGGCCTGGCCTGGCCGGCCATGTTGCGGGCCCAACGTTCTTTGACGGAGAGGCAGGCTTTTTTCATCCGGGTGCCGCAGATTACATCAGGGCGGACGGCGCCGCCAGCCTGCGCCTCTGTATTTTGGAGGGAACCCGGTTCGCCGTCGCTCCTTGGCGCCTGGGGATGAGCCGCGGCCCGGATTAAAAAGAGTTTTCGACCGCCGCGCTTTCGCCTAATTTGCTCCCATGTTCAAACCGGCCGATTTGTTCGATCTCAGCCAGACGGAACACGCGACGATTTTTGACGGCTGCGAGTTTGCCTGGCAGGCGCTCGGAAAGATCTCCGCTTATATCGCGGCGACACTGCGCCCGGGGCTGCACAACCACTGTGAAGGCGTGGCGTATGTCGGCGAAAAGGTTTTCATCGGAGAAGGCACCCTGGTCGAGGACGGCGCGATGATCAAGGGACCGGCGATCATCGGGCGGAACTGCCACATCCGCCATAATGCCTATCTGCGCGAGAACGTGATCCTCGGCGACGGCTGTGTGGTCGGGAACTCGAGCGAGCTCAAGAACGCGCTGCTGTTCAACAAAGCCGGGGCGCCACATTTCAACTACATCGGCGACTCGATCCTGGGCTACAAGGTGCATCTGGGCGCGGGGGTGGTGGTGTCCAACATCAAGTCCCTGGCCGGCAATGTGACGGTGGAGAGGGATGGCAAACCCTTCGACACGGGATTGAGGAAGTTCGGTGCGCTGCTGGGGGATGGCGCGGAGGTCGGCTGCAATTCGGTGTTGAACCCGGGCAGCATCATTGGCCGCGGTGCGGTCATTTATCCCGGTGTCAACTGGCGCGGCATTTTGCCGGCGAACAGGATTGTGAAGAACAGGGCGAACCAGGAGGTGGTGGTGAGGAGGCCGAGGGAAGCATGACCCGGCGACGAGACGTCACAGGACGGCTGACGGAGGCGAAACGGGACATCCATCCATGGCAGACGAGGCAATCTTTAGTATTACCAAAGGCCATTCCACTTGCGTAGGGTGAATTTGTCCAGTTGAACCAGGCGGTGGATCGTCTGGTGAGTTGAAGACGCAAAATGATTTCAGTTGTTGAACCCCAACCCGCCGGCGCCGATCTGGTTGCCCAGGTCGAAGCCATCTTTTCGCCGACCGGCTTGCTTTCGGCCGCGAAGAATTTCGAGTTTCGCCCGCAGCAGCAGGAAATGGCCGTGGCCGTCGCCCGCGCGCTGGAGAACCGCGAGCACCTGGCGGTCGAAGCGGGCACTGGCGTCGGCAAAAGCCTGGCTTACCTGATCCCCGCCATCCTGTTCGCCCGCGCGAACCGGAAGAAGGCCGTGGTTTCCACGCACACGATCAACCTGCAGGAGCAGCTTGTGGGAAAGGATCTGCCCATGCTCGCGGAGATTCTGCCCGTGAAGTTCCATTTCACGATGCTGAAAGGGCGGGGAAATTACCTCTGCACCCGCCGGCTCCACAGGGCCCTGCAGCAGGCGGGCAACCTGTTCACCTCGTCCGAAACCGAGGAACTCCGGCGGATCCAGGAATGGTCCAGGACCACCGCCGACGGGAGCCTGTCCGATTTCGAGATCGAGCCGGACCCGAAAGTCTGGGCGCTGGTGTGTTCCGAGCGCGGCCTTTGCTCGCCGAAATTGTGCGGGTATCCGTCCGACTTCGGGAAGCAGAACAAGGTCTGCTTTTTCCAGCGTGCCCGCAACCGCATTCTGTCCGCCGACGTGCTGGTGTTGAATCACACGCTGTTCTTCACCCTGCTCGGCGGTCTGGATGAGGAGAGCGACGGCGGGATTCTCTTCAAGAACGATTTCGTGATCTTCGACGAGGCGCACCAGATGGAAGGCGTGGCGTCCAAGCACATCGGCCTGAGCGTGTCGAACGGGCAGGTGCGGTATGCGCTCCACCGGCTGTGGAATCCCCGCACCGCGAAGGGCCTGCTCGCCACCCTTCGCAAAGGCGGCGCGGTCAAACTCGTGGATGATCTCCTCGAGGCGGCGGAGGAGTTCTTTGCCAGGGTGGAATCGGCGTGCGAAGAACTGAACCGCCAGCGCGGCGAAGACTCCGCAGACTTCGGCGTTCGGAGGCGCCCCCCCCAGGCGGGCGCCCGGCGCGACTGGACCGAGTTGCGCGTCCGCCGGACGGACCTGGTCGAGGACAACGTCAGCCTGCCGATTCAGCGGCTGCGCGAGGCGGTGAGCGACCTGATCAAGTCGAGCGAGGACAAGGACATCGGCCAGGAGTTGATGGAGTGCAACCGGCGGCTGGCTGAACTGCGCGAGGAGGTGGCGATGTTTCTCGGTCAAAGCGCCGGGGACCACGTTTATTGGGTCGAACGCTCGGGCAAGACCCACAGGAACCTGGCGCTGAACGCGGCGCCGATCGACGTCGCGGAATACCTTCGCCGGCGGTTGTTCCAGGCCGACACCTCGGTGATCATGACGAGCGCGACCCTGGCGGTCAGCGCCAGGAACGTGACGGGTTCCAAGTTGAAGGGGGCTCCGGCAGCCGGCCGGCCGGCGCAGGCGGGCGGGCGGCCTCCTGCGGCCGGGAACTCCCCGCTCGGATATTTCGCTTGCCGGGTCGGTGCGGATTCCGCCGTTCAACTCCAGGTCGGCACGCCGTTCGATTACGAGCGGCAGATGAAATTGTACGTCGCGAGCAAGATGCCGGATCCGCGCGAGGCGGGGTATCGCGACGCGCTGATCCACTGGATCGAGCATTTCGTGGCGATGACGCACGGCAAGGCGTTCGTGCTGTTCACCAACTTCAGGCTGATGCAGGAGATCGGCGAGGGAATGCAACCCTTTTTTGACAAACTGGGCGTCGCCTGCTTCGTGCAGGGCACCGGCACGCCCCGTTCGTTGATGCTCGAGAAATTCAAGGAGGACGTGGACTCGGTGCTGTTCGGCACCGACAGTTTCTGGCAGGGCGTGGACGTGCCGGGCGAAGCGCTGAGCAATGTCGTCATCACCCGGCTGCCGTTCGCGGTCCCGGATCATCCGCTGATTGAGGCGCGGATCGAGGCGATCGAGGCGCGCGGCGGCGATTCATTCCGGGAATTCTCGCTGCCGGAAGCGATCCTGAAATTCCGCCAGGGCGTGGGCCGGCTCATCCGGACAAAAGCAGACAAAGGCATCATTGTCGTCCTGGACAACCGGATCCTTGCGAAGCAATACGGCCGGGCTTTTCTGGATGCGCTGCCCAAGTGCCCGGTGGATGTCCTGTGAGTTTGTGACGAAGCTGTTGGAAACCACGGATGGACGCGGATTCACACGGAAAGAAGGGCAGTTTTCAGCACGATGATTTGCTCCTACACGTTGAGTCTTTGAAACCCATTGAGACCGGTTCCTGTTCCTCTGCTTTACCGAGAAAGACTGCCCAATGTGATTGGCGACAAGCAACGTGCAACCTGCAACACAGGAGATTTGCAGAGGAAAACAAAATGCTGTCACTGCGCCGGCTGGGCATCCCGCGAAGGACCTGGCTGCCGCGGCGAGGCCGGAGGCGGATGGTAGGCGTGCTGCGATTGGAACGCCTCCAGCATTTCGCGGCAGAGCAGAGCGGTCGCAGCATCGCCGGAAGCCTGAGCCAGGGCGAGGGCTTGTTGCGCGACGCGGATGGCGTCGGAAAACCTCCCGGTTTCGGCATAGGCCGCCGCCAGAGTTCCCAACAGCTTCGGGTCCTTCTCGCCCGTTAACGCGCAGGCATGTGCGGCGAGTCGGACCGCTTCAGGACCGTTGCGCAGGACGGCATCTGAAGCGGTGGCCAGAATCCTGGCAACTCTGTCGATTACCGCCGGCGAGTCAGGAGCCAGCCGCACCGCGTCCTTGAGTTCCTTCAAACCGTCGATGGCATTTGCGGACCTCAGCAGCAGAGTGCCCAGATGCAAGTGCGCAAGCGCCCAATCCGGCCGCAACAACACGGCGTCCTTCAATTGATCGGTGGCGGCGGCAAACTCACCTTTGTCCTCCAGAGTGAGGCCCAACGCGTAATGCAAAACCGGGTTGTAGGGCGCCACGGCCAGACCCTGGCGCGCTGCCTCCACCGCTTGCTCATCCCGCCCCGCGATCACAAGCCAGGTTGCCAGGGATTGATACGCGAAGCCGTATTGAGGCCCCAGTTGTACTGCGAGGCTCCCTTCCGCAATCGCACGATCCAACTGCCCCTGTTCGGCGAGAATCGCGCCGAGTTGGAGCCGGGTTCTCGGATCCCTCGGGCTCAGTTCGACCGCCCAGGTGGCCGTTTCGAGAGCGTCGATCGGACGATGAAACTGGTTCAATGCCATCGCCAGCAGACCCGTTGCCTGACCGTCGGCAGGCTCCGCCTTCACGGCGGCGAGGAATTCCGAGACGGCTGCGTCGGCTTTGTTCTCGGTCGCCAGCTCGGCCCCCAAACGAATGTGCGTCGCCGCCGCCCCGCTCCGGACCCACATCGAATCGAAACTGTTCATGGCCCATACCAGCAGCGCCGTGCCCAGCGCGAATTGCATCCGCTT
>JBEKFT010000100.1:0-5844 GCA_050013175.1 Verrucomicrobiota bacterium | reverse complement strand
CCACGGCGACCGATCCCTTGAACAGGATGTAACGCATGACCTCGGGCGTGGGCGCAATATCGAGCACGTGATCCTGCCCCGACCGTTCCCAGCGGAGGATCTTTCCCAGCCCGTCGATGTGGCCGGTGACGAAATGGCCGCCGAATTCGCCGCCGGCGCGCAGCGGGCGTTCCAGGTTCACGAGCGAACCGGGTTTGACAAACTGAAGGTTAGTGCGACGCCAGGTTTCCCGGAGCAGATCGAACCGGGCCAGCTTGCAGCCTCCGCGCGAAACCAACCCGACCGCGGTCAGGCAACAGCCGTTGACCGCGAGGCTGCCGCCCGGTTTCAAACCGCGCGCGCAAATCTTCGCCCGCACCGTCAATTCGATGGATTTGGGCGTCGGTTTGACGCGCTCGACGGTGCCGGCTTCTTTGACGATTCCAGTGAACATAATAATGGCAGCCGCAAACTTCGGTTTGCGAACGCAGCCCGCAAGCTGCGGCTACATGACTCGCGCCGTCAATACCAAATCCGGTCCGAGCCGCCCCCAGCGAATGCCTTCCAGCTTGAGAATGTCCTTCCAACCGGCGGCCCCCTCGCCGCCCACCGCGGGCCGGGAAGCGCGCCCGCCCAGGATCCTGGGCGCGTAAAAAAACACGATCCGATGCGCAAAGCCTCCGAGCAAAAAGGACGCGTTCACTTCGCCGCCTCCTTCGACCAGCAGACTCGTCACGTCTTCGGCGCCGAGCCTCCGCAGCAGCCACTGCAGGTCGATTTTTGAATTGCGCTTGTTGACTTTCGACCTGGACGGCGGCGCGACCAGGACATGGACCCGTTCCGCCAGCGCCCGCACGCGGCTCTTCGGCGCGCGGACGCTCACGACAACTGTGGTCAACGCGGCCCACTCGTCGGTGACAACCTTTGCCGTCAACGGTGTTCGAGCCCGCGAGTCGAGCACGACGCGCCGCAATATTGGGCGTTGGATGTTGGATGTTGGATGTTGGATGTTTCCCCTGAAAACACCCTTGGATTTGCCAGAGGGCCGGATCGTCAAAGACGGGTCGTCGCTCAAAACCGTATTCACGCCCACGAGAATCGCGTCGGCGCCCTGCCGCAGTTTCATTCCATGGGCGCGCGCCTGCGCGCCGGTGATCCACTTCGACTCGCCCGCCGCGGTGGCAATCTTGCCGTCGAGTGTCATGGCGGCCTTGACGGTGACCCAGGGTGTCCGGCGGACGATCCAGTGATTGAACGCTTCGTTGAGGCGGGTGCATTCGTCGGCTAACGCGCTCCGCTCGCTGGGCGCGTCACTCCGTGCGCGCCGCAGATTACCATCAAAATCTCGGATGGCCCGCACGGAGTGCCGAGCCCTGCCGTGAGCCTCCACTCGCGGGGTTTTGTCGCCGAGCAGAACGACTTCAATTCCCGCCCGCCGAAGAATTTTGAAAGCCCGGCCGGCATGTTTTGGATTGGGATCAAGCGCCCCGGCCACCACCCGCCTGATCCCGGCGGTGATGATGGCTTCCGTGCAGGGCGGCGTTCGGCCATGAGTGCTGCAAGGTTCCAGGGTCACGCAGAGCGTCGCGCCTTTGAGATTGTGACCCCGTTTTCGCGCGTCGCCAAAGGCTTCAATCTCCGCGTGCGGTCCGCCCACCCGCCGATGCCAGCCTCGACCGATGATTTTTCCATTCCTCACCAGCACCGCGCCCACCATCGGATTCGGCGATGTCATCCCGTAACCACGCCGGGCGAGGCGCAAGGCAAGGCGCATGAATTGAGCGTCAGACATCGCCGCGCATCGTAGCTGTTGACGGGAAAAATCCCAAAGGGATTTCATCCTTCAGCCCACCGTTGACGCGATGCAATCGCGGCTGCGCTGGGTGGCGCATCAAAAATTGAATCAACCCCAACGGGGTTGAATCGGCTTGGGTATTATTCCTCAAACAACGCGTGCGCAAATTGCTTCGCGTCGAACGGCTGCAAATCGTCCGGCTGCTCGCCGAGGCCGATGAATTTGATGGGCAGGCCGAGTTCCTTCTGGATGGCCACCACCATGCCGCCCTTGCTCGTGCCGTCGAGCTTGGTCACCACCAGGCCGGTGAGCGGCACGGCCTTGTTGAACTCGCGCGCCTGATTCAGCGCGTTCATGCCGGTCGTCGCGTCGAGCACGAGCAGGACTTCGTGCGGCGCGCCGGGCAACAGCTTGCCGATGACACGGTGCAGCTTCTGCAATTCCTGCATCAGATTGTGCTTGGTGTGCAGGCGGCCCGCCGTGTCAATGAAGAGGTAATCGGCCTTGCGCGAGCGCGCGGCGGTCACGGCGTCGTGCGCGACAGCCGCCGGGTCCGCGCCGTAAGCGCCGGCGATGACCTCCACTTCGAGTCGCGTCCCCCAGAGTTTGAGCTGCTCGATGGCGGCGGCGCGGAACGTGTCGCACGCCGCGAGCAGCGCGGTCCTCTTTTGCGACTGAATCAACCATGCAAGCTTCGCTGCAGTCGTCGTCTTGCCGGTGCCGTTGACGCCGACGAGAGACACCACCGTCAATCCGCCCGGGGCTTCCTTCAAGGCCGCCGTGTTTGAAGCCAGGCTCTTCTCCACTTCCTGGCGTGCGATGGCGAAGACATCCAGGCCCGCGCCGCCCTGTGTTTCGTAAATTCGTTTGACCGCTCCGACGATCTGGCGGGTCACGGCCATGCCCAAATCCGCGGCGATGAGGGCGGTTTCCAGGTCGTCGAGCGTCGCGGCATCCAGTTTGGGCGACCGGCTGACGATCCGTTTGATTTCATGGGCCAGTTTGCTGTGGGTTTTCTGCAGACCGGCCTTGAATTTTTGGAATAATCCCATAGGTCAATGGAAAGCCGGGAGGCGGGTGCCGGGTATCAAACGTGGCATGGACGCAAGCATAGGGTGTTGCGAAGGGAGGAACAATGATTAGTCGCCGCCGACGGCGGGAGTTGTACCGGATCCCCGGCGCGCGATCCTCGCCTTGAGCCTGGCGACGTTTTCGTAGGGCAGCTTGACGGTGCCGATGAGCGGTTTGCCCTTGCTGAGACCGTGGCAATCCGAACCGCCGGTCACGAGCAGATGAAATTGTCCGGCCAGTTGCAGATAATGTTCCGACGTCGAAGGAGAATGTTTGGTGTGAAAACATTCGATGCCGTCCAGGCCGGCCTTGACGAGTCCGGGAATCTCGTGATCGGAGCGATTCAACCCCGGGTGCGCCATGACGGCGAGGCCGCCGGCCTGATGGATCAGATCGATGGCGACCCGGGCCGAGATCTTCATCTTGGGCGCCCACGCGGGACGGTTCTTTTTCAAGAAGCGATCGAATGCCTCGTCCATGCTGCCGCACACGCCGGCATTGACCAGTGCGCGCGCCACGTGCGGGCGCCCGGGCGAGCGGCAGTTGGCCAGCGCGAACACCGCCTCGGCCTCCAGCGGCACGTTCAACTCGTTCAGGCGGGCGACCATCTCATGGATGCGCTTCTGCCGGACGGCCTGGAATTCGGCAAGATCGGACAGCAGCCTCGGGTTTTGGATATCGACGAAGTAACCCAGGATGTGAAGCTCGTTCCCGTTCTGCTCGGCCGTCAGCTCGGTGCCGGAGATGAACTCCAGCCCGGCCGCGTTGCAGGCCAGCCCGGCCCGCTGGCAGCCTTCCACCGTGTCGTGGTCGGTCAACGCGATCGCCGCCAGCCCATGGCGCGCGGCATGCGACACCAATTCCTCCGGCGAATAGGTTCCGTCGGAAAAACTCGAATGAAGATGCAAATCGGCAAACATCAGTTTGGACTACTTCACGACCCTCGCCGGGCGCATCAATTCGCTCTTCACCTTGTCCAGGATGCCGTTTACGAACTTGCCGCTGTCCTGCGTCGAAAATTTCTTCGCGATGTCCACGGCTTCGTTGATGCTGACGACGGGGGGAATATCCTCGCGATACAACATCTCGTAGATCGCCAGCCGGAGAATGTTCCGGTCCACCGCGGCGATGCGGTGCAATTCCCAGTTGATGGCGTGCTTCGTGATCTGGGCGTCGATGACATCGCGATGCTCGATGGTCCCGCGGATCAGCGGTTCGGCAAACAGGCGCGACTCCGCTTCCCCGGCGGTCGGCGGGGGCAATTCCACCGGTTGCCCCCAGTTGGCCGCGCCCTTTTCCTCGGCGATCGCGGCGGTCCGCTGGGATTCCCAGAACTGCGCCAGCGCCGCGTCCAGGTTCTCCGGAGGATTCAGGTCGTGCTGAAACAAAAACTGCACGGCGCGCTCCCGCGCTTCACGTCTTTTACCCATGCCTCAACAATGCCGGAGCGAACCTTCCCGAGAAATGAAAATATTCAACAGGTGAATTCCGCTTTGACAGTTGATTCCCCGGTTGGCAAGGTTCCGCTCCGCTTCAGGGCAGCGCGGGGCGCTCTGGCAAAGAACACGGCCGGCAAGGTCCGGCCGCGAATGAAACGCAGAATGATTTATGGCTGAACTGGTGGGAAACTTGTTGGTGGCGCAATCCGGCGGACCCACCGCCGTGATCAACGCAAGCCTCGCCGGCGTGGTGCAGGAAGCGGGCCGTTTCGAGTGCATCGAGGAAATCTACGGCGGATCCAACGGCATCCTCGGCATCCTGAACGAGGAACTGATCGATATCAACGATCAGAAGGCGAAAACGATCGAGGGCTTGAAATACACCCCGGCGGCCGCGCTCGGCACCTGCCGCTATAAAATCGACTTCAAAAAGAAGCCGGAACAGGCCGCCCGCGACATGGACCGGCTCTTCGAGGTCTTCCAGGCGCACAACATCCGCTACTTCTTTTACATCGGCGGCAACGATTCGCAGGACACATCCCACAAAATCCATCTCGAAGCCCTCCGGCGGAACTGGGACATGCGCGTCCTCGGCGTGCCCAAGACAATCGACAACGACCTGCCGCACACGGACAGTTGCCCCGGCTACGGTTCGGTCATCAAATACAACGCGGCGACGGTGATGGAGATCGGCCTCGACGTCGGCAGCATGGCCACCGACGACGGGTCCTGCTGCATCGTTGAGGTGATGGGCCGCTCGGCCGGGTGGATCGCCGCGGGCACCGTGCTCGCCAGGAATTCCGAGGCCGCGCCGCCGCACATCATTCTCCTGCCCGAAGTGCCTTTCAAGCAGGACAGGTTCCTGGCGCGCGTGAAGGAAGTGGTTGAAGCCTCCGGCTGCTGCATTGTGGTCGTGAGCGAGGGGCTGAAGAACGAAGCCGGCGAGGAGTTGGGGGCGGACGAGACGCGCGTGGATGCCTTCGGCCACCCGGTGCTCTCCGGGGCTGCGGAAGCGCTCGCCGAGATCGTGGAAGGCAAGCTCGGCACCAAGACCCGCACGGTGAAACTCGGCTACGCACAGCGCGCGGCCGCGCATTTTGCCAGCGCCACGGACGCGAATAATGCCCACGCCTGCGGCGCCGCCGCCGTCAAGGCGGCCATCGAGGGCCGCAGCGGTTTCATGGTCAAAATCGTGCGCGGCGCCGGATCGGCCGGGTCCACACAATGGAGCACCGGCTTGCAGCCGCTGGGCGACATCGCCAACGTCGAGCACTTCATCCCGCGGGACTGGATCACGGAAGACGGATTTCTTCCGAACGAGAAATTTGTCGAATATGCCCGGCCGCTGATCGAAGGAGAAGTGAAGTTTCCGTTCGAGGGCGGCCTGCCCAAATACGTGGCGCTGCAAAAGGCGTCGATCGACAAGAAACTGCCGGCGCGGTCTTGAGCCGGCGCGGCCACACACTGCCTTGTGCTGGGGGTGGCGACGGCTCGTCGCCAGGGGGCGGGCGGCTCTGTGAGCCGCAGCAGGCAGGGAAAGCCGTGCGCTCTGGAATTCTC
>JBEKFT010000099.1:0-5862 GCA_050013175.1 Verrucomicrobiota bacterium | reverse complement strand
TGGTGCTGGCGTTGGTGCGCCCTGCGGTGTAGGGGTTGCAGATCGCATCGATGCACATGGTATTGAAACCACGGGCATTTCGATTGGCGAAAAACAGGGCGGCGTCAGCCTCGTTGATGTTCACGACCATCGCCTGAGGGGAATCACCGACGATCATGAAGGGGACATTCTTCTGATCGACCAGATAACGTCCGTTCGGGCTCTGTTTCAACGGATACGCCGGAGCGGCCGCCGCCCGGGCAGCCACGAACAAACAGAGCATCGCTCCTGCAGCCACCCGGCTAAGCCGGCGCGATTCAGTTGAAAAGGGGGAGCACACGCGCCCTCGCGTGTTCCGACCGGCGCCCTCGCCGGCCGGGTCGAGTGCATTGGCACGAACCGAACGGTACGTCCGGTTCCGAGGCTCCAGGTGGTGGGCGAGGGCGCCCACCACCGCACCCGAGGCGGGTGCGCTCCCAGGAATAACTGAATCGTTCCAGCATGGTTGCGGCCGGATTCTCACGCATTTCCCGGCTGGAATTTTCTGCAATCGTTTCACAATAATAACCATCGAACCGTCAAGATTTTCGAACCACGGTTACCGTCCCATCGCCTTCACATGACTCCCGCGGGGGGTTTGTAAATATAGGGTCGATCCGGATGGGCCCTTCGCAACTCGTCGCAAAGCTGCTGAAGTTCCTGCGAACTGATCTGCCGAGTCTTCTGGTAAATGTACACCTTCACTCCTCCGTCCAGGAGAAATTGACAAGGCAACTTCTCAAATGCGCCGGCGATGCCCGAGCCCTCCAGAAACTCACGCTCCGGCGCGGCGACGATCTGCTGTTCCGCCGGGTCAAACTGCACCTGAACGGGATCGGCGACGACCACATATCTTGCCCGCAGCAGATCAACCGGGAAGCCGTCGCGCTTGTCAATATCCCCGGAAAAATAAACGAACTTTGGCGCAATGAACCCTTCATTCAGGGAGCGGCCGACCGAGAGCAAGTCCGACGAGTTGATCATCTGGCTGTTGCCCAGCACGTAGATCGTGCCTTGTCCCCGCGATCGCAGAATCTCGTCCAGAGTCGCGCCCAGGCGCCGCCACTCAGCGATGTCTCCCCGGCGCAGTGGTGCGCCGTCCACGGCGCCGGTGAGAGGCAGCAACACACGGGGCGCGCCATGCAACAGCGATGTGAATGACAGCGTGTACCCCAGGACGCCGATCGGGAACAGGCACGCGGCCACGATCCATCCAAAGCTCCGAAGCAACTCGGCGACAAACAGCGTGGCCAGCGGCAGCATCAGGGCGAGCAGGAGATAGTGGTGATGCGGGCCGAAATCCTGGGTCCGCCCGAAATGAATCACGACTCCAGCCAGTTGAACGATCTGAAAGACGGCGAACTTCCGAAGATCGCGTTTGAAAAACCCGTACGCGAGCCCGCCGACGAAAAGCAAAATACCGACCACGCCGGGAGCCGAGAATGTGCTGGCAAGGAACTGTCCGAAGGATTTCGACACGTGGAACACCGAATACCGGTCGGCATAGTTGTAGGACACCAGTTCGCGAACAAAATGGGGCGAAACCATAAACACTAATGCGCCGAACGCGAGGGCGCCGCCGCACAGCTCGGCTGTGTTGCGAAGCATCCCCCACGCTCGTGATCCGCGCCGCCACTCCTCCCATGCGTCCCAGAGACAAACCAACCCGGAAGCGATCCAAAACCAGATGATCCAGTACAAGTACCAACGCCGGAAAAAGACGAGTCCGACCAGCAATATCACGATCGCAGACCACGTGAGCAGATGGTCGAGTGCCCGGCGCCGTTGCTGACGCCAGCGGACAAACAATGCCGTTATCAGAAAACAAAAAACCAAGCCGCCGCCATCGGGATACCCGCGGTACAGCGGGAGCCATAGTGCGGGCGTGAGCAGGGCCAGCAGGGCGCCGGCCAGCCACGCGGAAGGAGGGATCGCATCGACTCCGGGACTGAACCTGGAAGAGCGCAGGCCTGAAACCAGCCAAATCAGGAGCAGCAAGGCCGGCACCAGATAGAAATTGCCGTTGGCCATGACATAGGAGGCGCGCGAGAACGAGAACAGGTGCAGCTTCTCGCCCAGCGAGATCGCTATGGCGGCCGGCACCACAGGCTCGGCAGTGTATTCATCGTTCCGGATGGATTCCAGCACATCACGGACGAACTGCACTGGAGCCGTCGCACATGTGCGCTCGAACTTTCCGCAAATGGCCCAATAGCCGTCATAGTCCCAGGAATAGATCGTGTGTTCGCTCCGCACGTAATGGAACCAAACGACGTTCAGCAGAAGGATGCAAACAATGATCCCTCCGATTTTAAGGCAGACGGCTCGATTCACAAGTTTTCCTGGCGTGCGGTTGATCTCGAGGTTGGCAGTGCGAGACTCGTGGCGAGCCGCGGCATGGATGAAATCACGGGCTGGAGTGGACTATCCAGGCTAACGGTTTGGCCAGTCTTTGCGGTGCCTCACGATATAGCGGGGGCGCCCTTGCACCTGCGTGTAAATCCGGCTCGTGTAGGATCCGATGAATCCGAGGCAGAGAAGAATGAAGGACTGTCCCACCAGCATTCCGTCCAGCATCGACGTCCAGCCGCTGACGGCTCTGCCGGACAGTTTTGTCCACAACGCCCAAGCCCCGATCAGCAGGCTCAAAACCAATCCCACCACCCCAAGGTGGGTCGCCACCCGCAGCGGCGCCGAACTGAAACTCAAGACCGCATTGCTCGCGAACCTCACCATCTTGCGGAAGGGATATTTTGTGCTTCCGTAGCGCCGCGGATCCCGCACATAAGGGAGCGCCTTCTGTTGAAATCCGACCCATGCGACCAGACCGCGAAGGAATGGCTCCTGATCACGGCACTCCAGCAACGCGTCGCGCACCTCACGGGTGATGACCCGAAAATCCCCCGTGTCACGCGGTATCTCGACGCCGGTGAGCACGCCGAGGATCCGGTAGAACGACCAGGCGGTGAAACGCTTGGCCAGGGTCTCGCCACGCCGCGCGGTCCGCTGCCCGTAAACCACATCCCAACCCTGCTCGATCAAAGCAACCATCCCGGGAATCAGCTCCGGAGGATCTTGCAGGTCGGCGTCGATGATGCCGATCATGTCGCCCGTGCATTCGGCCAATCCCGCTGTCACGGCGGCCGAGTGTCCGAAATTCCGCGCGAAATGCACGACCCGGATTTCCACCCGCTCGGACACCGAAAGCGCGAGCCGCTCCAGAATCATGGGGCTCCCATCTTTGCTGCCGTCGTCCACATAAACAATCTGCAGCCTGACGGCCATGCCGGGCGCTTTCGACAGCGCAACCAGGCGCTCGTGGGTGAATGGGAGCGTTTCCTCCTCGTTATACACCGGAACGATAAGGCTTAACGTTTTCATGTGAATCCAATTCGGGTTGCCCTGCGCCATCGACATCGGAGGGCGGACTATTCGGTCCAAAAGAACTTCTCGTCGATCTGCCGGGTGCGAATCAGGTACTCGAGCTGTTTGAGCCGGGTGAAAGTGCGGTGGTGGAAGACTTCCGCAGGCATGTCGATTCTCTTGAACAGGTCGTAAAGCTGCTTCGCGCCCCGTTTCGCATCCCAGGCGCACTTGAAGTCCGGCAAATGCTTGTGAATCTTGTCGAAGTTCACCCGGTAGCTGCGGTTGTCCGGACTTGGAGCGCCGAAGGAGAGGCGGCAGCCGGGAAATGCGGCCGCCACGATCTCCGCGATTTCCTTCACCCGGTAGTTGTTCGAGGTGTCGCCAACATTGAAGGTCTCGCCATGGATCGCTTCGCGCGGGGCTTCCAGAACGCACAGGATGGCGCGGGCGATGTCCAGACCGTGAACCAACGGGCGCCAGGGCGTGCCGTCGCTGGTCATCTTGATCTCTTTTGTCGTCCACGCGAGACCGGCGAGGTTGTTCAGCACGATGTCAAACCGCATGTGAGGCGATGCGCCGTAAGCGGTGGCGTTTCTCATGAAGGTCGGCGAGAAATTAGCGTTCGCCAGTGGTTTCACATCACTCTCCACGCGCGTCTTGCAGATGGCGTACGCGGTCTGAGGGTTCACCGGTGACGCCTCGTTCACATAATCCCCTTCCGCCACTCCGTACACACTGCACGAGGACATGTAAACGAATCGCTTCACGCCGGCCTTGCGGGCCATTTCCGCGAGCCTGACCGACCCGGCGTGGTTGATGTCATACGTGATGTTGGGGGCCAACTGCCCCAGAGGATCGTTGGACAACTCGGCCATGTGCACCAAGGCATCCACGCCCTGGATGTCCGCCGCTTCCACCTTGCGCAGATCCCTGGCAATGGTCAACGGGGCCATCGACCCCGAGCGGTACAACGTTCCCTCCTTGTAATACCCGGTGTCCAAACCGATGACCTCGTGGCCGCGCCGGAGCAACTCCGGAGCCAACAGTGATCCAAGATACCCATCGCTGCCCGTTACACAAATACGCATGGTGGCTTTCTTTTCGTTTTATTGTTCATCACCGCGGATCCCGGAGCCGGCGATTCAGTTGATTCCGGGTGGAACAGCCGACTTGGCTGTTCTCGGCGGCAACGTGCCGCCGGATCCGGCCTTGAGGATCACCGGAGCCCAAGATTGCGCCTACACCGGATGAACAACCCGTGCCGGGGCGCCCAGGACACCCCGGAGGCGCGTCCGCAGCCTGAGTTTATTCCTGTAAAAACTCAAGTAATCCTTGCGCAATGCGATTCTCAATTTCCAAATCCCTGACAGCAGATGTCTCGCGCCGGGCCATCTTTTATAGGGTTTCGGAATATTCTTCAAGTCGATAAGTTCGGCCCGGTCCAGGTTGGCTTTCCACTCCTCATAAAACTCGTTGTCCTTGTCCCAACATCTCAGGCCTTTCTCGTCCTCACACCTCGGAAAGTGCAACACGACGCCGTCGATATCGTCCTTGGGCACATTCCTCTTCTTCTGCAAGTAGGATGCAAACAGGTTGTATTCCAGGGGCAGCTCCCGCCATCTTTTGTAAAAATACAGGTTCATCCACAATTGCTCGGGGTACCGGCCCAGGTTGTGGTATTTGCGGCAGATGCCCTCCAGCGCCGGAAGAACGTTCTCATCCAGGATGCGGGTGTTAAACGCGAAGAGTCCTGTGTTGAACACCGTTGCCACCAGATTGTAGCCACTGAATTTCTCCGAGTATTCCGAGCCGGTCATGTCCGCCGGTTTGTTTGTTTGAAACTCCAAAGATGCGGAGCCCAGCCAGTCACGAGCCGCTGAAAAACGATTCGTCCTCGTGAGGGCGTCCAGCGGATATCGGACGATGCAGTCCGCATCCACGAATATGACGGAATCCCATTTCTTAAAATCCATCGAAAACACATGAAGCTTGCTGGTGACTGTGACCGGATATGAGAGCCGTTCGCTTTTAAAAGCCGTCGCGAACAGAGGCGTTGCGTCCCTCGTGAGTATGCCCTTTTCCCGGAACCACTGAAGCTCATGCGCGGGCACTTCATGCGCCAGAAGCATATAATCCCCCCTCCACCCCGCATTCCAGTACACGCTGGAAAAAAGCTGCTTCGCCTGGTCCAGAAAATTCCTGTCGGCAAGTGTGACAAGGAGATTTCTCACCGCACCCTTTCCAGCCATATTTCACGCCAATACGAATAAATCGCCCGGGGACAAAACATCCTGCAGTCGCTGTAACGGGACTGGCAGATCACTCCTTCCAGGATGACAGCCTGGTTTTTGAAGCGAACCATCTTTCCCGTCTTCTCATCGAGTATCCGATCCACCCGCTTCAACACGCGATAGGTGCCGCCGCAGTAAGGCACCATCTCGGCGTCGAAAAACAGACCCCGGTTCTTGTTCTCAGTAT
>JBEKFT010000098.1:0-5888 GCA_050013175.1 Verrucomicrobiota bacterium | reverse complement strand
CATCGCGCGCGGGTGGGGGAAGCGGCGAACGGTGGCGGAGGATTATCTTTATGATGACCCGGTGATGCTGGGGTCGCTGCGCGTTGGACCCGACCTCGCCAACGTGGGAGTTCGCCTGCCGGATCCGAACTGGCATTTGAGACACCTTTACGCGCCGCGACTGGAAGTGAGGGATTCACCGATGCCGCCGTACCGCTATTTGTTCACGATGCGCCGAATCGGCTGGCAACCCTCGCTCGACGCGTTGCAGCTTCCCGGGGAATTTGCGCCGCCGCCGGGATTTGAAATTGTGCCGAAACCCGAAGCCAGGGCGCTCGTGGCCTATCTGTCGAGTCTGCGCACGGACGCCGTGCTGTTTGAAGCGCCCATGACCGCGCCCTCCGCGCCGGCCGCGGCGACGGCGACCAACACCCCGGCAAAATGAGTTTGGAATCGAACCAGCCTGCCTCGAACACTTCCGCGATCCAGGAACCGCAAGCCCGGGCCGGCCTGGCGCCGGTCTGGCTGATCGTTTTGATGTTCGTGCTTCTTTACTGCGGCGCGGTTTACTTCGACCAGAACGGCGGCTGGTTCGATTCCCGCGTCTATGCTCCGTACCAGACTTACACTGAACTGGAATCGTTCCAGCCCAAAGGAGAGGGGCCGGATCTGGCGCGCGGCAAGGCGGTGTTTGACACCATCTGTGCCCTCTGCCATGGCGCAAACGGCGAAGGCAAACCCGGGCAGGCGCCTCCGTTAGCCGGTTCGGAATGGGCTCAGGGAAGCCCCGACCGCATGATCCGGATTCCGTTGTACGGACTCTCCGGAGCGGTCAGTGTCAAAGGCCAGCAGTTCAACCTGGCAATGCCCGCCATGGGCGCGGCGCTGTCGCCGGATGACCTCGCCGCCGTGCTGGTTTATATCCGCACCTCCTGGGGCAACAAAGGCTCGGTTGTCACACCCGAACAGGTTAGCGCCATCAAGGCCAAGGTGGGCAACCACCCGCAACCGTTCACGGCGGATGAGTTGAACGCGATCCAATAGGGCCGAAGGCCCGCAATATGATAGCCCGGGCTGGAGCGAAGCGAAGGCCCGGGAAGCGTGTCCAACCCATTCCCGCCCGCCCTGTAGGGGCGGCACAAATTCAACACCCAAATCAACCCGGCACGATTCAAACCCACGCGTATCGTTCATCCAAGGGTTTGCCGTTCTTCTCACAAAACCGACGGTATTCAGTTTGGAAATCCTCCCGCGCATGATGCTCCGGTTGACGGCGAATGTATTCCCGGACACTTTCGACGTGCATGGGGCTGGCGCTGAATTCGCCATACCCGGTTTGCCATGCGAAGTCCCCATAAGCGGGGTTCTGTGTTTTGATCCAGCCCGATGAGGCGGATTTGATCTGCTCGACGATTTTCGCGGGGGCGTGGTTTTTGGATTGCGCGAACAAGATATGAATGTGGTCGCGGACGGAATTGATTTCAATGAGCGGCGAGTCGTTGTTTTTCAGAATGCCCGTGATGTAGGCATGAAGCCGGCCGCGTTCCTCGTCGCGGAGCAACGGGCGTCGCTCCTTCGTGCTGAACACGAGGTGAAGGACGATATTGGCAAGAGATTGCGACATGGTTGTGACGCTCCTTCAGGGCTTGGATGGTTTATGGGATGGTTGACCCGGGCCTCCGCTCGCGGTGCTCGCTACAGCCCGGGCTATCATATTGCGGGCCTTCGGCCCTGGTCGATTGGCGGGCTGTTGGCCGTGACGGATTGGCGGGTCTTCGG
Source organism: Verrucomicrobiota bacterium (assembly GCA_050013175.1). Classification (GTDB taxonomy): domain Bacteria; phylum Verrucomicrobiota; class Verrucomicrobiia; order Limisphaerales; family BOG-1460; genus BOG-1460. Next base: position 4,130 of record JBEKFT010000098.1, on the reverse strand, counting down.
CCCTGAGGGATTGGCAGGCCTTCGGCCCTGACGGATTTGCGGGCTGAAAGCCCGACCTGTGATAGCCTGGGGTGGAGCGCGAAGCGCGGAGCCCCAGGTCGTAACCCCAGGGGTTGACCGGCCACTAAATCATCACCGCCCTGAAAGGGCGGGACCAATGAAGAATGGCGCACCTTGATACCCTTATAAGCCAATGTTCCCAAGGCATGGATAGCGAATTGGAAGCCGCGCAACAATCGAATTTGCGAATGCCCGAATCCCTGCCTGGCGGAGCCCCGGCGTCACCCCACGTCGGCCATCTTGCTAAGGGTTCTCAATAACTTGCAACATTGAACACCGCGCGGTCTGAAATTCGCGTCCCTCGCGTCAAGCCACAATTCTCATGCACGCGCGCGAACTTCAATCCGGCCGATCGCCCAGCGGGCGTGCTCGGCGATCAACGGTTCGGGATCGGCGGCGGCCTTCTGCAGAGCGGGCAGGGCGGAGGGGTCTCCCTTGTTGCCCAAAGCGACGCACACGTTCCGCAGCAGTCCGCGGCGTTTGACGCGGAGGATGGGTGTTCCGGCAAACCGGCTCTTGAACGCGGCTTCATCCAGAGCGAGAAGCTCCACCAGATCCGGCGCATCGAGATCCGCGCGACCCTGCTCCTTCATCAGGCTGCCTTCGCGGGCAAACCTGTTCCATGGGCAAACCGCCAGGCAATCGTCGCAACCGTAAATGCGATTCCCGATCGCCGGGCGCAATTCCACAGGAATCGCCCCCTTCAACTCGATCGTCAGATAGGAGATGCAGCGGCGGGCATCGAGTTGGAAGGGTGCCAGGATGGCCGCGGTGGGACAGGCCGCGATGCAGCGCGTGCAGGAGCCGCAATGATTCTTCTCCGGCGCATCCGGCTCCAGTTCGAGCGTTGTGAGGATCTCGGCGAGGAACATCCAGTTTCCAAGGCGACGGCTGATCAGGTTCGTGTGTTTGCCCGCGAAACCCAGGCCGGCGCGCTGCGCGAAGTCGCGCTCGAGCACGGGGCCGGTGTCCACATACCACAGCGAATGCGCGCCTTCCCCACCCAGCCCGGCCAGAAACTCCGTGAGCCGCTTCAGGCGCTCGCCCATGACGGTGTGATAATCCCAGTCGCGGGCGTATCGGGCGATGACACCGCTGATGCGGGGGCTGGCGGACGACGGATTCCGCGGAAGGCAGCCAGTCGCTTCGACATCCGGCGCCGTGCAATCGTCGCGTGAAGCATAACTGACCGCCAGGGTGATGACGGTTCGGGCGCCGGCCAGCACCCGCTGCGGGTCCGTTCGCTTGTCGGCGGTCCGCTCCAGATACGCCATGTCGCCATGCCGGTGTTCGGCCAGCCACTCCTTGAATTCGGAAGCGTGATCGGGGGTCCTCGCCGTGGCGAAGCGGCAATCGTCGAATCCCAACTCGCGGGCGCGCTGTCGGATGGCCGCCTTCATCCGCAACTTCGTGAGTTCATTGGCCCTCCGCCCGCGCCGCCAGGAAGTGGTGTATCACTTGTTGGGCGACGTCGCGGACGGAACGCATCTCCGTGTTCACCAGGACGTCGGCCTGGCGATAATAGGGCTCCCGAACCTCGAGAAGACGGCGGATTTTGGCGAGCGGGTCGGGATCGTTGAGCAGGGGACGGTGCGATTGTCCCCGCACGCGTTCCCAGATTTTCTCCGGCGACGCCCACAAGCAAACCACCAGCGCGTGGGTTTTGAGGCTGGCCAGATTGGCGCCATCAGCCGGCAACCCGCCGCCGGTGGCGATGACCGTCTTCGTTCGTGCCGCCAATTCCTCGACGATCCGGCGTTCCCAATCGCGAAACGCCGGTTCGCCGTCACCGGCAAAAATCTCGCCGACCGACTTTCCAACGCGCTGTTCGATGACCTGGTCCGTATCGAGGAATGAGAAATGCAAATGGCCGGCGACGGCCTGACCGACGGACGACTTCCCCGTGCCCATGAAGCCGATCAGGACGAGATTGTGCAGTGGGCGCGCGGTGCTCACGTCTGTCTGACTTAGCCGATTCCGGGCCCGATGGCACGCAGTTTTGTTGAAGGGAATGCAAGGGCGGAAGAATCAAATGCTGAAGTCGAAGGGATTCATCGGTTCCTGCTGCAACCTGCGGGAGCGCTCGCAGAGTTCGGCGACGGTGACCCGCTCCATGATTTTCACCACGGCTTCGCGCACTTCCTTCATGACGTTGCGGATGGCGCAACGCGCTTCGTCCGGGCACGAACACTTTTCGTAGAATCGTTCGCTGACACAACCCACCGGCGCCAGGGCGCCCTCCAGGTGCCGCACTGCGGTCGCAAGCGTGATCTCCTCCGGCGGGTGGGCGAGCCGGTAGCCGCCGGCAACCCCGCGTTTGCTGGCGACGACGCCCGCCGATTTGAGGTCGTTGAGGATCTGCTCGAGAAAGCGCTTGGGAATATTTTGCTGGTCGGAGATCGTCTGGATGCGGACCACGGGCTGGTCGTAATTCAGACCCAGGACAAGCAACGCGCGCAAGGCATATTCACCGCGGAGAGAAAGTTTCACATCAGTAACATAGAATGTACACTGCAATTATCAAGATATAACACTATAAGACTACAAGTCATTAAAACACAACGAAATAAATAATCAAATCTCTATTGACATAATGTAGATTAGATTTATTATGGCCGGCGAATCGGAAACAAACCAACCGTTTATATGACAACAAAACGAATAATGGTTCTATTGGCGATTGCCGGCGCACTTGCTTTGGGTGAGCGTGTGCGGGCTGATGACACGAATGCCGCCGACGAAATCGGCGTGCTGAGACAACAAATCGACTCGCTCGATCAGAAGGTGCGGATTCTTGAGCGCCAACGCGAAGTGGACCGGGACGCTGCGACGGACAGCGCGAGGGAGGCGGTCCGGACGACGCCGGTGATCACGGCGGGCGCGAACGGATTCAGTTTTCGTTCAGCGGACACGAATTTCATGCTGGCGCTGCACGGGTTGGTGGACGTGGACAGCCGTTCCTTCTTTGAGGATCATGGGCTGAAGGGGAACGATGGATTCATTCTGCGCCGGGCGCGGCCGATTTTGCAGGGGACGGTGTTCCGCGACTTCGATTTTCTATTCGTGCCGGATTTTGGGGGCAGCACAGTGCAGATCCAGGATGCGTATCTGAATTATCGGTTCAGTCCGGAGTTGCAATTGCAGGGGGGCAAATTCAAATCCCCGGTGGGTTTGGAACAATTGCAGTCAGATACGGCGATCCTCTTCAACGAGCGGTCACTGGCGACGGATTTGGTGCCGAACCGGGACCTTGGAGTGGAGCTGCACGGGGACCTGTTCGGGGGTGTGATCAGCTACGCGGCGGGGATATTTGACGGGGCGCCCGACTATTCCGGGACAACGACCAACGCGGATTACGACGACGACAAGGCATTGGCGGGGAGGCTGTTTGTGCAGCCGTTCAAGACGACCAGCCTGTCGGCGCTCCAGGGTCTTGGATTCGGCATCGGAGGCAGCTACGAGGTGGATCGTGCATCAACGAACACAGTGAACACCGGATTGACGCCGGGGTATCTGACGGACGGGCAGCAGAAGTGGTTCAGTTACACCAACGGCGTGGCGGGCAACGGGGCGCATTGGCGGATATCGCCACAGGGGTATTACTATTACGGCCCGGTGAGTTTGCTGGGCGAGTATGTGATTTCCGAGCAGCGCGTTCAGAACTTTACGAAGGGCAAATCGGCGGAGCTGCAGAACTCGGCGTGGGAGATCTCGGGAGGATGGGTGCTCACCGGTGAGGACGCGTCGTACGCGGGCGTGACGCCGCGGCATTCGTTTGATCCCTGGAACGGAGGCTGGGGTGCGGTCCAGTTGGTGGGCCGCTACGCCGAGTTGAACATGGACAAGGCGGCATTCCCAATCTATGCCGATCCCGGCACGTCGGCGTCGTCGGCGCAAGCCTGGGCGGTGGGGCTGAACTGGTACTTGAACCGGGATGTCCGGGTGAACACGAGCTTTTCAAGGACGCTGTTCGACGGCGGCACGGGGTCCAAGGCGACGGTGACACGGCAGCCGGAAAACGTCTTCTTCACCCGCATGCAACTCGCGTTCTGAGCCGGCGACACCTCACT
>JBEKFT010000097.1:0-5891 GCA_050013175.1 Verrucomicrobiota bacterium | reverse complement strand
CGCTTCGTTCAACTGCCCGCATTGCGAACAGCGCGAACGGTCCACGTCCGGGTCGTCGGTATAGACACACCCGCAGCGGGAGCAGCGAAAAATCCGGTCGCTGCTGTGGGGGGTCTTGAAACGGCGCTGTCGGAATTCCGTATAGATTGCCACGCCGGCCAGGGCGGCCAGCAGGAGCAGAACGTAGGAAAAAATGAGGAGCGCGAACGACATGTTCAGGGAGTGACGGGCGGCGTATTGGTGGACGGCGCCAGAACGGTTTGCCACTCGAAAATCAGGGTCCCGAGGGACAAGCCTGCTGCCGGATTTTGTGCTTTCGCCGCCTCAAAGCGCGCCGTCCTGGCTAACTCCAACGCTTTCTGGTCGGCGTCGGCCTGCGTGAGACCGCTCCCGGACCCCAGCAGCACGGCGGACAGGCCGTTCCCCCGCGCGTCCACCAGCAACTGCACCACGCTGTTGGTCAGCAGATCCGAATTGGTCCACCACGGCAATTGCAGGGGAGCCAGCAAATGCCGCCGGGCCAGATCCCCTTCGATGCGAACCCGGGACGGGGTTGGAGGAGGCGCCATTGAAAAGTCTTGGGTGGCCGGGGTTTCCGGTTCCATCAGGGCGATGGTGGGGAAGGGAACAGGGGTGTTGCTTTCAGCAAAGCTCGCGAAGCGCGAGCCGAGGTTCCGAACATCCAGCGGCAGGCATCGCTCCGGTTCCGACCAGTCTTCGGGCCGGAACTCGAAAGAAGGAACATTCAGCCAGGCTTCGCCGGAGAAACCCTGGCGGTGGGGCAAGGCAAAAAGCGTCGGGTCCTCCACCGCCACCCATTCCTGCATCCGGCCGTCACTGAAACGGAACGCGGGAGCGGCGGCGGGTTTGCGGGGCTGCGCGGGCGCGCGGTCGAGCAGGCAGACCAACAGCACGGCTTGCACGGCGAAGACAAGCGCAATCGCCGTCCACCAGCGGCCGGCCGGCCAGCCGCGCGGTTCAACCGGATCGGACATCATGGAACGCGGGATGAGCCAAGCGACACCGAATTGGTGAAGATCGGGGGAAGGGTCGCCAGCAGCAGATCGTGGATGCCCGCATTTCGCGCCAGCAACGCCACGCCTACCAGGCTGTCCTCCGTCACCGCCTTGTCGGCCTGCACCAGCAGCGTGAGCGGCCCGGCCGACCCCTTCGCCGCGTCCCGCAGCCGCGACAACAAGGCGTCCCGGTCGATGGCCCGGTTCTCGAAGTAAAGCCGGCCATTGGCGTCCACCGCCACCGCCACCGTCGGCGCGTCGGTGCCGGGCAGGTCGTCCGCCCGCGGCAAAACAATCCGCACACCCGGCGTGTGCACCAGCGTCCCGAGCATCACGAAAATCACCAGCAGGAAAAAAACCGACGCAAACGGTGCGGCGTCGAATTGTCCCCGAAAAATGCGCGCATTGCGGGGGAACTTCATGGCGTTTTGATCGTCGGGGATTCCGCGACGATATTGACGATTTCCGTGGCTGCGCGCTCCATGTCGAGCACGATGGAATTGACCCGGCTGACCAGGTAATTGTAGGCGGCGTGCGAGGGAATCGCGACGGCCAGCCCGGTGGCGGAGCAGATCAACGCCTGCCAGACCCCCCGGGAGAGCAACCCGGCGTGGGCGTACAAACCGGCTTCCTGCGTCTGCTGGAAAATCTGGATGAACCCGAGGACGGTTCCGAAAAGACCGAGCAACGGAGCCAGTTGCGCGATCGTGACAAGCAAACTCAGCTTCTCCTCCAGGCGCGGCACCTCGACGAGCCCGGCCTCCTCGATCGCCTCACGGATCCGCTCCCGGCCATGGTCGCGGTTCAGAATGGCGGTCTTGACCAGCCGCGCCACCGGCCCGGGCGTGGCGTCACAGATGGAAATGGCTTCGACCACGTTGTCGCGTTTCAACACGTTGCGAACGCCGTTGAGGAATTCGGTCGAGTTGATCTGGGCGCGATGGTAGTGCAGGAAACGCTGGACAAACACGACGATGGCCGTGGCGCCAATGAACAGAATCAGCCACACCACGTAACGGCCTTCAGTGAAAAAATTCGCCGGCAACGTCAGCATGTCCTCCTTATACGTTTTTGGAGGGCAAGTTCAAAGGGCAAAGTTTGCCGTTTTGAACTTGCTTCTCCGTCCTGCCGGCTGAATCTTCTGCGCATGGAAAAACCCGACCAATTTCGCGAACTGTTCCGGATGCAAATGGCCCTGAACCAGCGCATCGGCGTGCGCACGGAGGAGATGAGCGAAGCGGAAAAGACCCAATGGATCTTGAACTACTGCCGCGCCATGACGCAGGAAATCGCCGAGCTCACCGACAGCGTGCCGTGGAAATGGTGGGCCAAGTACCAGAAATTCGACGAACAAAACGCGCGCGTGGAGGTCGTGGACCTGTTCCATTTTTTGATCAGCCTGGCCCAGGTGCTCGGCATGAGCGCCGACGACGTCTTTCAAGCCTACTGCAAAAAAAACGAGGTGAATTTCAAACGGCAGGAGGGCGGCTACGCCGTCAAGGACGAAGCGGATTCAAAACACATCTGATCCCAATTCCGATGGGGGTTGCCTTCTCCGCCCAGTTGCGCTACATAAGTTCAAGCACTGGAAAAGATCATGAGAACAAATCGCCTAAGCCGCCGCCAATTTCTCGAACGTTCCCTCGCCGCCACCGGCGTCCTCGCGCTCGGGTCCCGAAGCTTGATTTCCGAGGCACACGCGGCGGTCACCAAACGCACCGCCGTGGACCAGGTGACGCTCGGCCGCACCGGGATCAAGCTCAGCCGCCTGGGCTTTGGCACCGGCAGCGGCAATGGCCACGTCCAATGCGACCTGGGCCAGGAAGGATTCAACAGCCTGGTCCGCTATGCCTACGACCAGGGCATCACTTATCTCGATTGCGCGCAGGCCTACGCGACGTTCGACTGGATCGCCGGCGCCATCAAAGGGCTGCCCCGAGAGAAACTCTACATCCAATCCAAGGTGTCCGGCCATCCGGAGCAGGTGCTCGAAGCCATCGACCATCACCGCAAGGTATTCAACACGGATTATGTGGACAGCATGTTGATCCACTGCATGGTCAAGGACGATTGGACGGAGCAATGGAAGCGCGTCATGGACGGTTTCGATCAGGCCAAGGAGAAGGGCTGGATTCGCGCCAAGGGTGTCTCCTGCCACAGTCTTCCCGCGTTGCGCCAGGCCACGGCGACGCCCTGGACCGAGGTGCATCTGGTCCGGGTCAATCCGCAGGGCATCCGCCTTGACGGCCCCGAGCAGGAGGTTTGGAATGATCGGCAGCATGACGTCTCTCCGGTGCTGACGGAAATCAAGACCATGCACGCCAAAGGCCGCGGCGTCATCGGCATGAAAATCATCGGCAACGGCGACTTCCTCTCCCCGGAGGACCGCGAGAAGTCCGTTCGCTTTGCGATGGCGCAGCCGGAAATTGACGCCGTGGTCATCGGCTTCAAGAGCCGCGCCGAAATTGACGAAGCCATCCAACGCATCAATCGGGCGCTGGCGGCGGCGTAAGCTCCTTCCCGACAACCCGGCCGGGTTTGCGGTCTTTATTGGGAGCCCCCACGATCCTGACATCGCGCATGGGGACCCTGAAACCGTGTAGCCGCCAATGTGAATTGGCGGATCCGTCCCGCAATGGCGATCTCCGCCGTTTCACAACGGCGGCTACGGCAGCTACGGAGGCTCGGTTCATGGGCAGTGTCCCCCGGGGATCACCCCTGCAAGAAAATCCTCGGCAACCCGGCGCTCTGCCCTAGAATCCGAACCCATGAAGCAATCGTGGCCCGCATTTTCGGCAAAAGCCCGCGCTTCCGTGCCCGCACGCTGGCGCGGCGAGGTGGCGGGCGTGCTGATCGGCGAACGGCAGATTATCCGGCGCACCCAGCGCCTGTCGCGCGAGATCGAACGCGATTTTGAGGGGCGGGAGCTGGTCGTTGTCGCCCTGCTCACCGGCACCGTGATGTTCCTTTCCGACCTGATCCGGAACCTGTCCCTGCCGCTCCGGCTGGATTTCATCGGCGTGTCCAGCTACCGGTCCGGCATGAAATCAGGCGAAATGGTCTTCACGAAAAAGCTGCGCCTCGACGTGCGCGGACGGGATGTGCTCCTGCTGGACGACATTCTGGATACGGGCCGAACGATGGTGCGCGTCCTGGCCGAGATCCGGGCCCTCCAACCGCGCCGGATCAAAACGTGCGTCCTGCTGAACAAGGCGGCGCGGCGGATCGAGAACATCCAGGCCGATTACGTGGGGTTTGAAATCCCGGATTATTTCGTCGTCGGCTACGGGCTGGATTTTGCGGAACGATACCGGAATCTGCCGTTTGTGGGCGTTCTGCATCCGGAGATCTGCAACGCGGCGACCCGGCGGAAGCCGGAGACATGATCGTTTCCATCCAGTTTTTCTCCTGGTTCAAGGACGTGACCGGTTGCGCGGGAGCAACCGAAACGGTCCCGGCGGGCTGCACGTTGGGCGAACTTTACAACACGCTCGTTTCCCGCTATCCCGGTCTTGCGGCGATGGAAAAATCAACGCTGATGGCCGTGGGAGTGGATTACCAAAAACGGAATTACGTCCTGAAGGACGGCGACGAGGTTTCACTGTTCCCTCCCGTCCAGGGTGGGTGATCCCCCGGCTGCCCGGGATCGACACAGTCCCGAATGTATGTATCATTGCCATTTACGATCCACGCCACGACAGTTTTCACACTCCGACGATTCCGCGTCCGCACCTCATGAAACGCCACCTGACAATCACCGAGGCGCCGATCGATGAACCGTCACTGATGGCGGGACGCCAACTGTCGCGCGACACGGGCGCGGTCGTCTGCTTTCTCGGGGTCGTGCGCGGCGACGAAGAGGGCAAGTCCATCGGGGCCATCGAATATGAAACTTTCCTCCGGATGGCCGAGCACCAGTTCCACGTCCTGTTCGACGAGATCGAGAAACGCTGGCCCCTGGAATCCGTGCGTCTCGTCCACCGCATCGGGGTGGTGGCGGTGAACGAGCCATCGCTGTGGGTCGAGGTCGTTGCTCCGCACCGGCACGAGGCATTCGCCGCCTGCCAATGGCTCATCGACCAAATGAAGCGCGTCGTGCCGATCTGGAAGAAGCCCATCGGCCCCCGGCCGCCGACGTGAGACTGCGCGATGCGGTTGGAATTGGGGAGCACACGCGTCCTCGCGTGTTCCGACCGGCGTCTCGCCGGTCGGAGGAGGGCGTAACGCAATCACTAAACGGTGACCGGCCACACGGCTCAAGAATGGTTGGCGAGACGCCAACCCCTGCACGCGAGGACGCGTGCGCTCCCCTGAAGCTGAACAGATACGGCATGCGCCCATCCGGCGGTGCGGCAACCCAAAAGACTTGTTTGAGGTGTGGAACTGTGTGATAAGTCCCGCGCATGATGCCGACACGACAAGGTTCCTTTCATTTGTTCCGGTTGTTCGGAATCGATGTGTATCTGCACTGGTCGTGGTTCTTCGTTGCGCTCTACAAGTTGAACGATCCGACCCATAAATACGGTTCGCTCGCGTGGAGCCTGGCGGAATACCTGACGCTCTTCCTGATCGTGCTGATGCACGAGTTCGGCCATGCCCTGGCCTGTCGCCAGGTGGGCGGCCAGGCCGACCAGATCGTTTTGTGGCCTCTCGGGGGCGTCGCCTACGTAGCGCCGCCGCAGCGCCCGGGCGCAATGCTCTGGAGCATTGCCGCCGGGCCCCTGGTGAACGTGGCACTCTTCCCCGTTTTTAGCGTCGCCCTCCTCCTGGCGCAGTGGGCCGGCTGGGGCGGCACGATGCCCGATCTTTACACGTTCATCCTCGTGATCTGGTTCATCAATACCGGCCTCCTGGTTTTTAACCTGCTGCCAATCT
>JBEKFT010000096.1:0-5983 GCA_050013175.1 Verrucomicrobiota bacterium | reverse complement strand
CGGAGTCGCTGTTCCCATTCTGGTTCATAATGATGGTGATGTTGGTCCCGGCAACACCACTGAAGGGAATGAAGAACTGCCCCGAGTAGCTCGTCAGACCGGGCCTGAATATGTCGGCGCCATTGTAATAGACGTCGATGGTATCCGGTTCCGCGAAGAAATTATAATTGATCACGAGGACGCCCGAGGCGGGCAATCCCGTGATGATATTGGTATTTGCGATGGGGCCGCCCGAGCTTTGGGAGCCCAAAAAGTTCGTGACGGTTGTCACCGTGCCGAGATTGGCGGCATTGGGTCCGCCGCGGTTTTCCATGAGAACGAGGCGTTGTCCGATGGGACTGATCAACGTCAGCACGAGGTCGGAAATGCGCGGGTGGTCGATGGCCACGGCGATGGCGGCCTGGGCGATCGCCGTGTTGTCGAGTTTGCCGGTGACGCTGATTGTGGAATAGGACACCGCGTCATCGTGGATGGGCGCGGGCCCGCCCGAGGTGAAATTCACCGTTTGGATGGGGGCGAAACTCAGGTTCAACGTCCAGACCAAGTCATAGGTTTGGGCATTGAGGGTCGGGTTAAAAACGCCGATGAAATAGCGGCCGGGCTGAAGCGGCGGCAACGTGGTCTTGCTGATGGAAAGAGCGCCGCCGGGCGGGCTGATGATCTGGGTATAGTCAAAGGCTGTTTGGGTGGGCAAAGCGCCCCGCCGGACGTAAAGCTGGAGCTGCCCCGTGTTGTTGTAAATCGCGATCGTGAGATTGGTCGCCTGCGGCGGCACGTTCACGGCAAGGTAGGTGAAGCTGTTCGCTTGGGTGGTCAGCACGTTGGTGCCTCCGTTGCCGGCTTCCGGGTCCAAATGCACCAGGAAGTTGCTCTCCGTGCCGGTATGGGTCAACGCCGTGTCCGCCTCAGTCAGCATCCAGACGCCTTGACCGGGGGAGCCGATGAAACTGGTGAGGGTGCCAGGGCCATCCGTGTGTTGCGAGCCGGGAATGTCGTTTTCCCCGTTGTCCTCATAGATGTTTGTCTGGTTGAAGGCGCCGTTGCCGAAGGTGTGGTTGTTGAGCACCGTAAAGATGCCGTCATGGGTCAGCGTTCCCTGCAGGTCCCCAAAGTTTTGGTGGCTGATGAAATTGGTGACCACCACACGGCGGATGGTCATGGGGTTCGCCGAAATCGCGATCACATTCGCCACGCCGGGGAGCGCCGGGCTGCCGTCCGGAATAGCTTGCGGCACGTTGATGGCCCAACCGCCGTTCTGCCCGAACGGCATCTGGCTGAACACGCCCAGGAATGAATACTCGGCGGACTGCTGGTCCTCGGATTTGACGCCCACATAATAGATTCCAGAAACCGCATTGGTGAGCAGGATGAACTCCGTACCCCCGCGTCCGAGCGATTTGTAGGCGTTGGCGACCGAGACGGGGTTCAGGTTGGTCAGACCGGAATCCTGGGTGGCGTAGAGATCAATATCCGCCTCGGCGCGGCTCGCGTTGGTAGGATCGTTCACGTTGGTGACTCCCATGCGCGAACTCGACAGGTTCACCGGCACGAACGTGACGAAGGCGGCATTCGTATAAGCGTTATTATTTGTAATGACATAAAACCGCCATTGGTTGGTCACGCCAAGCGTGATGGCCCCGTTCGGCCCCCACATCGTATTTGTTCCCAAGGGAACCGTGGTGGTGCCCTCGAATGGCGAATTGGCGCCCACGTGCTGTTCCGACAATAACTGACCGGTTATTGGCGAACTGGCGGATGCGAACTCGTTAGTGAGGATGGTCACGGTCGGCGTCAGCACGGACACGACGCCGCTCTGTTGCGGGGTTACGGTGAACGCGTTGGTGCTCTGGCTGTCACTCGAGACGACCAGCGCATAATCCTGCGCCACTTTCGTCGGGTTCGCCGTCACGGCGTTCACGTTCACCGCCCAGCCGATGACGGTGATGGAGTAATTGGTCCCGAGGTTGGGGGCCAGATAGACGTTCTGGACGTTGTTGATCAGGTCGATAGCCGGCGGCGTGTTGGTGGCGGCCGGGAACACAAAATTCGCCCCGGCGCCAATGTCGTTGCCGTAATACACCTTGGGATTGGCCGGATCATCCAGGTTGGTCACCACCAGAGCCAGGCTGTTCACGAGCTTGATGCTGGCGACGGGATTGCCCGGCGGATCGGTCCAGACGAGGGTGGCGCGGAGCGGATCGCCCTGCGCCGATGGATCGACTGTCACGAAAATCGTCCGGCTGTCGCCGGTCGCCAGCGCATTCGCCGGGTCCTGGTCGTAGAGCAGCACCGGTGAGGGTCCATTGGTCAAAACGCTCCATATTGCCGCGGCCGCGTTGGTCGGCAGGCTGATCGGGATGCAGTTCGTGAGATTGACTGCGCCCCAGCCCTCGATGTTGACGGTCTTGTTCACCTGATAATCGTATCCGGGGAGCGTATTGACGGAGCGCGCGCCGTTGATCAGCATCGCCTTGAGCAGCGCCGGACTGGGCGCCGCGTTCAGCCGGTTGGTGAAATAATCATCCAGCAACGCGAGCACGCCCGACACCGCCGCCGCGGACATGCTGGTGCCGGTTTCATATCGATACCACGGTCCCTTCGTCCCGGGCGTGCCGATCGAATCGTTCAGTTGCTGCAGCACCTGGTAGTAATTGCCATTGTCATTGGTGGTCACCAATTCCGTAGTCACGTCAAACTGAACCGGGACATTCGTCGGGTTGCCGATGCTGTAAAACCAGGTCGCGCCGTTCACCAGCGGCTGGTCCGGCGGCAGGGAAACCCGGTTGATTTCGTGAAAATCATTCGTCGTCGCGAAGTTGTTTAGATGGACGTAAATCGGCAGGCCGGTCACGTTTGTGGAAAAGATATTGGTGATGCTGATGATCAACTGCACCGCGTTGGGCGGCACGAAAATGTTGTACCGGTTGAGGTTGGTGGTCACCATCTGGCTGGTGAAGGTCTGAAATGTGTAATTGGTCGGGTTGTAATATGCGTTGGTGTCCCACTGCTGCGACCGGGTCGAGACCAGGAACACGCCCGGCGCAACCACGTCGGGCTTGAACCGGCCGAAATCACCCTCGAAGCCGATGCCGACATTCCCTCGACCCGAGAAGCCTGCCACCTCATCGTCGGAACCGGTCATCTCCGCCCACGGCTGGTTGGTGGCGCCGTCCACAACAACATCGTTGGTGATTCCCCGTGGCTGCTCGAGAGCGCCGACGGTGATGACGTTCTTTGCGGTGGCGGGGGACAGGACGGTCTCCGAAGCGCCGCCCAGGCCGTTGTCATCTCCGCCACCATCATTCCCGGCTGCGAAAACAAACAGCACCGGCTGCGAACCGGTCACTTCGGGCAGCGCGTCCCGCGTGGCGGCGTCGTAGCTGGCTGCGAAAATATCATAATCACCGTTCCCGTAGTTCCAACTGTTGTTCGAGATGAGCGCGTTCGTCCTCGCCGCGCCTTCCTGCAGGGCGAAATCGAGCAGCCCAAGCGGCTGCGAGTAGAGGCTGGCCGCGGGGGCCATGCCGCGGAACTGGTTGGTCGTCCCGGGCATGATCGAGCCGATGGCGTTGGTGACGGTGATCGATTCAAATCCGCTTCCCGCGATGGTGCCTGCGACGTGCGTGCCGTGGCCGTCGGTATCCACAAGAGACCCAGGAAAGGCGCTGAACACCCGGCCGGTCAAATCCGGGTGGGTGGCGTCCACACCGGAATCGTTCACCGCCACGAGGACGTTTGTGCCGGACAGATTGAGGTAATTGGTCTGGTTCACGCTGTCGGCCGCAACACCCACGAAGGCGCGGGTCCGATCATTGGCGTGAGTGCGCCGGGATGCCATCGAGATGATTTGGACTCCGGGCAGCCTGGCCATCGCAGGCACGCCGCCCGCTCCGGGTTCGACGGTCAGAACGGGCCCGAACGGGGAACGGTCCTGCGCCACCACGGTCGCGCCCATCTGTTGCAAACCTTCCAGCGCCGCCTCTGTCGCGTCGGGAAACACCACCACGTTCACCATTCCGACGGGAGCCTCCGCCTGGGGTTGCATGACCGATGCCAGCACTGCCGGGCTGAGCTTGTAATACGGTTCGTAGGGCAGGACCGCCTGGGTCTGCGGGTTCGACGACAATTGCTGCGCGGCATTCGCCGAAGCGCGGACCAGGTATGCATTATTGGGAATGTAAGAGACAACGTCTGCGCCCGCTTGCTTCAGGGCCGCGCGAAATGCGTCATCAACCAGCCCGCGAGCCTGCACGATATAACTGCCGGGATCACCCTGGGAGCGAAGGCTGTCGGGGATCGAAAGCCCCAGGGGACGACTTGTGTCGATCAGCGCATTTTCGAGCAGAATCGCGCTGCGGCTGCGAGCCAGCCGGCCAAGGGTGTTGGTCGTGTTGGTCAGGCGATACTTGAACCTGTCGGCCCGCGCCGCCGCGGCGGTTGCGGCGTTGGTGGATGACGGGCGGCCCTGGATCGGCCAGGACACGGTGCTTGACGCACCCGCGGACACACTCGGGGTGGCCCGGGCTCGGGCAGGCTGATCAACGGTCGCGGCGGAGGAAGCCTTTCCAGGCGCCTTGCTCTGGATCTCGTTGCCGAGGCGCCAGAAATAGAGCGAGCCCAGCAGGCACGCGATGCTCAACAGGAGCCAGGTCAAAGGTCGCCAGCGTTTCATAAGTCTTCAAGGAATAAGGATGAACGAGAAATCATAAGGTCAGTCAGGCGGCAACACATTGAATTGTTCGACCACGACCTGCGAGTTCGTCGGCGCGCCTTCCACGCGCACCACCGCGCGCGTGGCGGATTCCGCTGTGACCTGGTAATTCGTGCATAATCCGAAATACGGCCCGGCGGTAACAATCGAGTGGTCCGCCGGGTGCAGGGTCTGGCCGTAGGAATATATCACAAATCGCGGCGTATGGCTCAGGTTCAGCAGTCCCAGGATCTGTTGCGGAATGCGTTCCATCACCTCGTCGTTCATGCCTCCCGCCCCGCGGGTTTGCAAGTTGGTTGTGTTGATGAACGGCGATTGTTCCGTGAGCTGCGGAGTCGCCAGGATGTCGCCGAGGTGGCTGAAGCTGTTGTTCAAAAAATTGGTGCGCGTGTTGTTGATGCCCTGCACGATCCGGACGATCGGCGGCGGCTGGGCCGGGTTATAGACTCCAGCGGGGCTGATGACCAGCGGACTGAGCAGGTTCGTCCCGCTCGAGTTGTTGGTGACCACGATGACTCCGGAAAGCACGGCCGACCATGCGGCCAAGCCTGTCTGGTTGACGGACAACTGGCCGCGCGTGGCGTTATCGTCCACCGCGGCGGTAAACAAATCGAACAACTGCCTGTCGTTGATCGGATGCGTGAACGACGCGTCGGCCAGACTATTGGTACCGCCGACCAACCAGGTCGCGAGATCCCCGCTCCAATTCACCCAGGTGGCGATCGGATTGGTTGTGGATTTAAGGTAAACCGTCTGCCACGGCGTGCCGCGGTGCATCCGGCCCAGCCAGCCGACGTTCGGGAATTTGTTCGTGGGGAAGTCCCATTCATCCGAAGATCGCACCAACGGATCTTTCAGCGAGATGAGCAAGGCATTCTTGTCGCCGTTAGTCCCTTTCGTTGGATTTCCATACCAAGGATCGTAGCGATCCGTGTATCTCCAAAAGTTCGAGGTCGCCAGAGGGAACGAGGTGTTGGGCGGCGTGACTGGATTTATGTTTGTGACCGCCGGATAAGTGAGGTCTCCTGCGGTGTAATGCACGAGCGGGTCATTGGCCTGCCAAGTGAGTGTCTGATATTTCTTGGCTGTAGGAGTGAACGGCACCTGCATCACCAGTTGTGTGTTCTGGAGGCCTGAATTCCCAGGGGAGGGTGTCAGCCCCAAGAATACCAGAAAATAGTCAATTGCATACTGTCGGTAGGGCTGCACTGGAGCACCTATCATGTTGTTCTGCCAGAAGCCATCCCCAAGATCCGGTACTCCCTCAGAGAT
>JBEKFT010000095.1:0-6761 GCA_050013175.1 Verrucomicrobiota bacterium | reverse complement strand
TTCAGATTCCCGCTTTTCTGTGCCGCCAGACCGACCTGATCAACGCCGCAGCCGCCACCGGCAAGATTGTGAACCTGAAGAAAGGTCAATTTCTGTCTCCGGCAGAGATGGGACAGGTGGTCGAGAAAGCCGCGCGCGCGGGCGCGAAGCGGATTCTCGTGACCGAGCGCGGCACGACGTTCGGCTACAACAATCTGGTTGCGGACATGCGGTCGATCCCGATCCTGCGTCGCTTCGGCTTTCCCGTGATCTTCGACGCCACGCATTCCGTGCAGCTTCCCGGCGGCGGCGGGCATCAATCGGGTGGCCAGCGCGAGTTTGCCCCGGTCCTCGCCCGTTGCGCGCTGGCGGCTGGAGCCGACGGCCTCTTCATCGAAACGCATCCCCGGCCGGACCGCGCATTGAGCGACGGGCCGAACATGATTCCACTGGCGGAGATGCCGGCGTTGCTGAAGGAACTGCTCCGGGTGTTCAAAGCCGTCCGGAAATGAACATCCAGCCACCAGCCGCCGACGACTCCAGCGTTCAATGGATGTTGGATGTTCGATGTTGGATGTTCGATGTTTTCGACTTCATCCCTTAGATCTTTTTCCATGCCCAAACGCCTTTCTCCGAAACTTCGCTCCCGCCTCCGGCGCGTTCGACTGTTTCTGTGCGACGTGGACGGGGTGCTGACGGACGGCTCGGTGTGGATGGGCAATGGAGTGGAAGTGAAGCGCTTCAACATCCGGGACGGTCTGGGGTTGAAAATACTGCAGGAAAACGGCATCCACGGGAGTCCTCCGGCGCGCGGGTGTGGCGGTGGCGGTCGGGGATGGGGTAGCCGAGGCCAGGGCGGTCGCGGACTATGTCACGATGGCCGCGGGCGGACGCGGCGCGGTTCGCGAGGTGGTGGAAGTGATTTTGACGGCGCAGGGAAAGTGGAACCGGGTGGTTTCCGAATATGCGGGTTGAACCGAAGTTTCGATGGAGAATTCCGGCGTTCCGTCGCGGAGCCGGGTGGGCGCTCGGGGTCGTCGTGCTGGCCGGCGCGGCCCGCGGGCAGCCGGTGCCGGGGGTGGAGGCTGTGGATTTCAAAGTGCAGTTGGAGAATTATGCTCCACCCTACGAAGCGCAGCCCAGGACACTGCTCGAGAGCGCCAAAGTCCAACCCCAGCCCGGTGGACTGATCCTGATGACGGATGCACAACTGAAAACCTTGAGCACCAACGGCACGCTTGAACTGCTGGCCCTGTCGCCGCACTGCGACTTTGATTCCATCCGCCGAACGGCCAGTTCACCGGGCCCCTTGCAGTTGCACACGGGCGATGGGCGCTTCTTCACGGAAGGCCTGGGCTTTCTTTGGGACCAGACCAACTCAACCCTCCTGATTTCCAATCACGTGCACACCGTCACCCGGAAGGGCTTGCTCGCCACGCAGGTTTCAACCGCCGAAAGCCCCGGCAATATCGACGTCGTTTCCGACTGGTTCCTCTACAATCGGGACTCCGGATTGGCCTCGTATCACGGCCATGTTCGCGTCACCGGCACCAACCTGCTGCTGACCGCCGACAATCTGTTGTTGGAATTGCCAGTGAGCGGTTCTTCGTTCAAAACCATCGTGGCCGAAGGCCATGCCGTGATCGATCGCGGGGATCTCCACGCGCTGGGCGACAAGGCGGTCTATCTGGCCAGCAACGACATCGTGACCCTCACCGGCCACCCTTCCTGGCGCATGGGGGGCCGGGAAGGCCGCGGCGATGAACTGGTGCTGGATCGGACGAATAATGTTTTTCGCGCGACGGGGCATGCGTATCTGAAGCTCCCGCGTGATTCGGCGGCGTCAAGCCTCTGGCTGACATCGGATCCTGATCCGGCCGGCGCGCGCGGATCCACAAACCGGTTTTTTGAGATTTTCTCCGACGATTACGAACTGAGCACCAACCTCGCCGTGTTCAGCCGGGAGGTGCGGGGTTCCGAGTTCGTCGAGAACAAGCCGCAAGGGAAGCTGAGCTGCGGCCTGATGACCGTCTGGCTTTCCGGTTCCAACCGCATTCAGAACGTCGTTGCCCAGGACCAGGTCGTTGTCGAGCAAAACGACGGTCGCATCATGGCTGAAAGGGCCTTCTTCTCCGCCACGAACCCGGTTTCCATATTCACCGGGAAGCCGACCTGGCAGTCGGGCCCGCGTGAAGGGAGCGGCGACGTCCTGATCCTGAATCGCGTCAGCAAGGAATTGAGGGCCCAGGGCAACGCCCGGATGAGGCTGCCGGCCGATCAAATCCGGATCGTGGAGATGAGCCCTTCGGCGGGCACAAACCGCCCCGGGTCCGGTGACGCCAGCAAACGGCTTGTGGATATTTCCAGCGATGCCTATGACCTCCGGGAGAACTCCGGGGTTTTCCAGGGCAACGTGCATCTCCGGAACCCTCAAGGCAGGCTCTTTTGCGATCTGCTGACCGCGTCCCTGTCGCAGCAGCCGGGTGAAGAGTCCAGGAACGCCGTTGCCGAGCGGAGACAGAACCGGGTCGAGATCGTTTGGCTGGACGCCAAGGGACAGACCAACTACTCCTGGTCCGACAAGGCGGTCTATGGTTATACTGCCGCCCAGTCCGTGACCAACGAACTCGTGACGTTATCGGGAGACCCGGTGGTGACCAATCCGCAGGGCACCCACACGGGCGATCCGATCGTCTGGGACCGGGTCCGCAACACGGTATATGCCGCCAACGAAAAATCCGAGATTGCGTCGAACACCAACAACACGCCGGATCTGTTCCGGGATCGGGACGGGGCGGCCGTGACGCCGGCCGGCACGACAAACGGCGGGACTTCCAAATGAGCGTGATGAATTCCAGTTCAACGGCCGTTGAGCCCGGCGACGCTCTGTTGCGAACGGACAAGCTCGTTAAGGAGTATCGCCGGCGACGGGTCGTTAACGGGGTTTCGATTGGCGTTTCCGCGGGCGAAATCGTCGGCTTGCTCGGCCCGAACGGCGCTGGAAAGACCACCACGTTCAACATCGTCGTCGGCATCGTCAAACCCGACGAAGGCACGGTGCGTTTTCAGGGCGAGGACATCACGCGCCTGCCGATGCACCTGCGCGCGCGGCGGGGCGTGGGGTATCTCACCCAGGAACCGTCCGTGTTCCGCAAACTGACGGTCGCGGAGAACATCCTTGCCATTCTGGAGACCTGCAAACTCGACGCCGGCGAGCGGGCCGTTCGATTGAAATACCTGCTGGATGAACTGGACCTGTCGCCGCTGGCCCAAAGCAAGGCGTACCTGCTCAGCGGCGGCGAGAAGCGGCGCCTGGAAATCACGCGCGCGCTCGTCACCAGCCCCAGGCTGCTCCTGTTGGACGAGCCCTTCAGCGGCATCGATCCCATCGCCGTTTACGAGGTTCAGAAAATCATCCGGCGGCTGAAGGAGCGCGGCCTGGGGATCCTGGTGACCGACCACAGCGTCCGTGAAACGCTGAAACTGGTGGATCGCGCCTATTTGATCCACAAGGGGGAGGTTGTGTATGACGGTCTGGCGGAACAGTTGGTGAACGATCCCAAGGCGCGGGAGATTTATCTGGGACCGGAGTTCAATCTGTAAACGATGCGTCGCGAAACGTGGAATCATCCCATCGAAGGGCTCGTTTTCCGATGCAACGATTCAACGCTGTAACGATTCAACGAACCAAGTTATGCAACGCGATATAGTCACTGTCGAACGGTTTTATACGGACCAGGCGGAGGCGCTCGGTTTGAAACTGATGGCCGGCGCGAAGGGGTTGAAGCGGATCATCCGCGAGCCGACCGTGAACCGGCCCGGCCTTGTCCTGTCCGGTTTCACGCGTTATTTCGCCAACAAGCGCGTCCAGGTGGTCGGCAACGCCGAAGCCTACTTTTTGAAATCGCTCACGCAGGAGGAACGGACCAAACGCTATGAAATGCTGTTCTCCTACAAACTCCCGTGCGTGGTGTTCAGCCGCAATCTGCGCCCGGACAAACTGTTCCTGAAGATCGCCGAGCAGGCCGACGTTCCCATCTTTCAATGCGGGCTCGTGACCATGAAGTTCATCAACCTGGCCACGCTGGCGCTCGAAATGATGTTCGCCCCGCGCGGCACGGAGATGGGCAGCATGGTGGACATCCTCGGCGTCGGGGTGATCATCCGCGGTGAAAGCGGCATCGGCAAGAGCGAGAGCGTGCTGGCCCTGATCGAGCGCGGCTACAGCCTCGTCGCGGACGACATCACCAAGGTGACGCTCGTGGAGGGCCGAGATGTCATCGGCACCAGCGCCGAACTGACCCGCAACCACATGGAAGTCCGCGGCATTGGCATCATCAATGTGGTGGCCATGTTCGGCGTCAAAGCCATCCGCAGCGAGAAGGGCGTGGACCTCGTCATCACGTTGAAGGCCTGGAATGATGTGCAGGACGTGGACCGCCTCGGCATCGAACAGGAATTCGTGAAGATTCTCGGGGTGGACGTCCCCCACATCACCATCCCCGTGCGGCCCGGGCGCGATCTGGCCCGGCTCATCGAAGTGGCCGCGTTCCAGACCAAACTTAAATTGTCCGGATATAATCCCGCCAAGGAATTGAACGATCGCCTGATCGCACGCATGGCGGAATCGAACAAACTGTAGCCCCATCGCGGAGACCGCCATCGCGCCAGGGAGCCTCCTCCGCGGTTCCGTCCAGGCCCCCCGGTTGCGGGCAGGGTGCAACCGCCTCGGTGGTGTTCAGGGCTGTTTCATGAAGGTGGCGATATCGGGCCGGGGACGGGGTCCTCGCCGGGATCCTTTGAGTTTCTGCAACCTCGGTGGGGACGAGGCCCCACCCCTCATGGATTGGCCCTGGGTGGCGTTTGAGTCCGGCAGAAATCATTCGCCAAATCGAACTGGTTCAGGTATTTGTAATGTCGAATCCAATGAGCGCCAAAACGCTGCCAGACGACAACTCCATGAAAAAAGAGTTCCTCGTTTCGAACAAGCTGGGGATCCATGCCCGGCCGGCGGCGCTCTTTGTCAAAACCGCCAACCGGTTTAATTGCGATATTTTTGTTGAAAAGGATGGCGAAAAGGTCAACGGCAAAAGCATCATGGGCCTGATGATGCTCGCGGCCGGCCCCGGCAGCAAATTGCTCGTTCACGCCGACGGACCGGATGCCTCCAAAGCGATCGCCGAACTCGAAGGATTGATCAAGCGCAAGTTCGACGAGGAATAAGCATTCGGAGTCCAAAGTCCAAGGTCCAAAGTCCAAACTCCTTCTCAAGATCCAGCGCCGAGGTGACCCCGTTTCACTTTGGACTTTGAACTTTGGACCTTGGACTTTAGTCTTCCGGCATGGCTGCCGCCGACATTGATGTCAAATACGTCGCACATCTCGCGCGCCTGACACTCTCCGCAGAAGAAGAGCAAAAGCTCTCCTCCCAACTCGGCAATATCCTGGACTACATCGAGAAGTTGAAAGAGGCCGACGTCGCGGGGGTCGAACCGACCGCCCACGCATTCCCGCTCGTCAACGTGACACGGCCGGACGAGATCCGCCCGTCCATGGCAGGCGAAGAAGCCCTGCGCAACGCCCCGGCCGCGGCCGGCGGTCTTTTCATCGTGCCGAAAATTGTCGAATAGACCCCGGCAAATGCAACAGTTCGCCCTCCAGGGAATCGGTGATTACACAGATCTGATCAAGCTGCTGCTGGGTGAATCGGCCAAGTATTTCCTGCTGTTGCTGTCCGCTGTTCTGGCGATTCGCTTGTGGCGAAGATTGGCTCATCTCCCTGGTCCGAAGAGATGGACGAGCCTCTGCCTGGCAGTCGCGGTCAGCGCCGCATCCTGCACCATCGGGTGCTTCTCGATGAAGCACAGCCTCAGCCTCCTCTACTCGCACTACGGAATGCGCGCCTTCCGAGCCGGTAATATCACTTCCGCTCTCCTGCTATTCCGGCAATCGTCGCACTTCTGGCATTCGGCTGATTCAAAGGGCCGCGAGGGCGTCTGCGAACTGTTGCTGAACAATTCCAATCGAGGCCTGCTGCTTCTCCACAACGCCCGGGCGGAGCGGAAGGGGCGGAGCACACCCTTCGAGCAATATTACCAAGGCGTATTCTACTACTTCCACGAACAGCCCGACCAAGCGATTCCGCTCCTGGAGGAATCCACAGAGGACATAATCTGCCGTTGGTATGCCACCGTGCTGCTATCGGCCATTCAAATTGAGAAGAATGATCCCATCACGGCGGCCAGGCTGATGGATCCCTACCAAGGGGTCGAGGTCAAGTACTGTGACCACGCCTACGTCATCGCTTCGCTCGACTTATGGCAGGGCAAAGAGGCCGACGCGCGTGTTCTCCTGGACAAATATCCGGCCAAAGATCTCACGGAATTCTGGCAGCGCAGGTTCGAAAAGCTTCGACGCAAGACGGCCAAGTAAGATGATCCTGAATATTCTCTCATTCGTGCTGCGAGCCCGCCTGGAAAATGTCATGGCGGCGGGAGTTTCCCTGTCTCTGCTGATTCTGTTTCTGACCACAAGGCTGTTTCATAAATTCCGGCTCGGCATGCATGACTTCATCTTCATCCTCCTTCCGATTGGCGTTCTTGGTTTGAAAACCCTGCTGGAGCTTCTGCGCGCACCGGAATCCGGGAGTGGGGAAGATCCCGGGTTGGACCGATTCCTGGCTCAGTTTTTCCAGCCTTTTCTCAAGATATTCCGCGATTGGTTTCCGTTCCTACTGTTGAGCGCCTGCTATTTTTCACTGTTCACCAATCTCATATTGCGGG
>JBEKFT010000094.1:0-5993 GCA_050013175.1 Verrucomicrobiota bacterium | reverse complement strand
ACCTTCCGCCGGCGCCGCCAGGCACTGCGCGCGCTCGGCTGTGACAATGCGCAACTGGACGAACTGGCCGGGACGCAATCCGCTGTCCGCCGGCAATGGCGCGCGCGTCAGCACGGTGCTGTTGCTCGTGTCCACCGCGGGACTGACGAACGAGAGCGTCGTGGTCAACGGCGGCTCGGTCAGCACCTGCACTTTCTCGCCCGATTTCAATGCGCCGGCTTCCGACACTGGAATCTCCGTCTTGATCGCCAGGCGGCTCAAATCAACCACCTCCGCCACGACCGTGTTCACATCCACCGCCGCTCCGGGCTTGGCGTTGAGGCGGGTGATGGTGCCCGACAACGGCGCCGTGATGCGCAACAAGGCCAGTTGCGCTTCGGCGTCCTGCAAACTCCGGAGCGACGTGTTTTCCTGCGCGTATAACTTCTCCTGTCGCGACACCTCCTGCTCCACGTAAGCCGCGGTGGCCGTGCCTGAATTGAATTCCACCAGGACATCGCCCTTCTCAACGTGCTGCCCTTCAACCACATTAACCCTGGCCACGACGCCCGCGATCGATGCAGCCAGCGATGCCCCAGCGGCCGGTTCATTCACGGTGGCCGGCGCCGGTTCGACCGTACCATAACCGGTGACGTATTGATGCAGCGTCGCGCGCTTGAGTTTGCCCGTCTGAACGCTGACGAGCGTAGGAACGGCTTCCTCTGATTCTTCCACTCCACCGGACCGATGCGCGAATCTGAGCAACGCATAGAACGCCACTCCACCACCCACGATCACGAGTGCGACAATAACTTGTTTACGGCTCATATTGAAACACCGGTTGGTTTGTCATGATCCATTTCATCGCCGGGTTTTCAGAGCGCCTGGCAGCACGGCTTCGGGCACTTCGGGCGGGCTTTGCAGCGCGTCCTCCAGTTGACCGAGCGCTTGTTGCGCCTTGATCAGCGCGCCGAGCCGGCTTTGCAAGCCGGTGCCGAATTCGACTTCGCCGCTGGCCACCGCCAGCGGGTCCACCTCTCCCGCCCGCTCCTGCGCACGAACGGAATTCAATCGCTGCTGCAGATGACGCAACAGTTCCTCGGCGGTCGCCGCTTGCCGCAACGCCGCGTTGTAACCGGCCAGTGCGCTGTCAATTTCACCGATGGCATTTGCCTGCACCGCCCGGAAATGCGCGGCCGCCTGCGCCCGCCTGGCCTTCGCCTCGGCCACCGGCCCCTGGTTGTGATTCAGCACCGGCAGGGTCAGAGTCAACCCAAGGTCCCATTCGCTGTCCCCGGCGCTGCCGGCGTTCCAGGCATAACCTGGTCCCAGATGCAGGTCCGGATATTGATTGGCAATTTCGAGTTGAAGGGCGTATTGGCTGGCCGCGTATTCGGCCAACGCACCGCGCACGTCCGAACGATTCAACAGCGCCTGCCGCCGGACTTCTGGTTGGGTCAGTTCTTGTGGAAATTGGCCCAGACCCGCGAACGACAATTCGACGCCCTCCAGCGCGCGCAAAGGCACACCGAGCGCGTTCGCCAATTGCACGCGCGCCTGGTGGTATTGGCCGATGACGTCCTGCCACGCCAGTCGCGTGGTGTCCAGCCCCACCCGGGCTTGGGTGACGTCAAGGCTGGAGACGCTGCCAGCGGCAACCTGGCCTTCGAGCAGCCGGACGACGTTGCTCTGCGCCATTGCCTGCTGGGCCAACAACGATTCGGTTTCGCGCGCGGCGTACACGTTCACCAGCGCGACCCGCACGCGGCTGCGCACCTGCCACACCGTGCCGACGAGGTTCCAGCGCGCGGCCTCGGCCAGATGCTCGGCTTGGGCGATGCGCTTGCCGCGCTTGCCGGCAGTTTCGATGGGCCAATCGAAGGTCACCGGCACCAGCCAGGGGCTGGGAGTGCCAGGAATGCCGGAGTCGAATCCAGGAGTCACGGACACGGATGGATTCGGGCGTTCGCCAGCGGTGATGCGCGCCGCATCCGCCCTGGCCCACTCCGCACGCGCCACCGCCAGGTCCGGGTGATAATAGAACGCCACCAGCGCGAGAGTGTCCAGGTCCCACGATTGTCGCGGCCATTCTCCGGACAGATGATTGGTCTCGAAGAACGCCCGCAGGTTCGAATTCGTCAGCGAGCGGGATTCGAAATCCGCAGCCGTGACGGCCGGGGACAGCGGCTGCGGATGAAAGCGGGCGCATCCGCTGAAGGCAACGAGAACCAGGCTTGCCGCCACAAAGCCGCTTCGAGCGCGCATAGACACCATGAACCGGCGACGAACCGGAGCCCCGACAGCCTTGTCCGCGAGTTCCAAAGCCGTGATTCGCGCGGACAAGGCTGTCCACGCTCCGAGCAGGGATTCATGGAAAGCACCGATGAGTCCCCGGACTCCAACGCCAACGACTCGCCGCAAATGGATCGTCCGGCGTTTCATGCGATCCGGTTTTCCTGAGGCAGCGGCAGGCGCACGATGACCGTGGTGAGTTCCGATGGCGCAGATTCAATGCGGATCGTTCCGTTGTGCGCGGACGCGATCCATTGTGCGATGCTCAGTCCGAGGCCGCAGCCTTCCACGTCGCTGCTGTGGGCCGAATCGCCGCGGAAGAATCGGTCGAAGACACGCGGCAGGGATTCCCGCGGAATGCCGGGCCCGGTGTTGGCGATGGAGAATTCGGCCGCGCCGTCCGCCCGGCGCAGAGCCAGGGTAATCGAGCCGCTCGGCTGGTTGTACTTCACGGCGTTGTCCACGAGGTTCAGGAGCAATTGTCGCAGCCGATGCGAGTCGCCGTTGACGACCGTTTCTTCACAAGCCGCCAGCACCACTCGGATTCTGGACGACAAGGCGAGAATCTGGGCATCGTCAAAGGTGTCCCGCACCAGCTCGTCCAGCCGCACCGGCGCCAGGGCGAGCCGGATGAGGCCGGCGTCGGCTTTCGCCAGCAGCGTGAGGCCGTCCACGATGCGGGTGAGGCGGCGCAATTCCTCGAGCTGGCTGGCGCAGTGCTCGCGCTGGGCGGGCGGAAGCGACTCGTCGCGCAGCGCCGTTTCGGTTTCGCCGCACAGGATGGTCAGCGGGGTTTTGAGCTCGTGCGAGGCGTGGAGCGTGAATTCGCGGATCCGGGTGAAGGAATCGTGGAGCCGGGCCGTCACGCGATTGAGAACCTCGGTGAGCCGGTCCAGTTCATCGCCGTTGCCGGTGCGCGGGAGGGGTTCGGTGAGATTGCGCTCGTTGATGCATTCGGCGGCCCGGGTCAGCGCGGCCAGCGGCGCCAGGGCTTTGCGCATCAGCCACCAGCCTCCGCCGACGCTGAGCAGGACCGCCGGGATGCCGATCCAAAGGACGATTTCAACAATCTCCTTCATGCCCCGCTGCGACCGGAGAGTCCGGTGGCGTTCGTGGAATTCGTTCAGCGAGAGCACGGTGATCGCCAGGATGGAAACCAGCAGCACCCCGGCGTACCACAGCGTCATGCGCGTGCGGATGGTCATGGCTGGTCTTTCAGCACATAACCAACGCCGCGAGCCGTGTGGAGGAGTTTGGGTTCAAAATCCGCGTCGATTTTCTCGCGCAACCGCCGGATGTACACGTCCACCAGGTTCGTGCCGGGGTCGAAATCATAGTCCCAGACTTTCTCCAGAATCATCATCCGCCCGCAGAGGCGGCCCGCGGAACGCATCAGAAATTCGAGCAACCGGTATTCGCGCGCGGTCAGTTCGATGTCGGCGTCGCCGCGCTGCGCCCGGCGGGTCAGGGTGTCCAGCGTCAGGTTCGCCACGCGCAGCACCGGCGATTTGGCCTCCCCGCCGCGCCGGGTCAACGCCCGCACCCGCGCCACCAGCTCGGCCAGGGCGAACGGCTTCGGCAGGTAATCGTCGGCTCCCGTATTCAACCCTTCGACGCGCTCGTTCACCTCGCCCCGGGCGGAAAGGAGCAGGACCGGCGTGGCGTTGCTGCGTTCGCGCCACTGCCGCAGGACACTCAACCCGTCCCGACCCGGCAGCATGATGTCCAGCACGATGCCGTCGAAGGGCGTGGCGCTGGCCGCGATCAGCGCGTCCTGCCCGTTGTGACACACATCCACCGCGAAGCCTTCCGCCTGAAGCGCCTTCCGGATGAACGAGGCGGTTTTTCTTTCGTCTTCAACGACCAGCACGCGCATGTCCTGACAGGGGGTTGAATTGAGTTTCAAAGGGCGTGCCCGGAGCATCCGCCGGCTTCGAGTGCGTTGACCCTGTCACGGAGCCGCCGGTGTGTCCATCCCGTAAACCAGGATCTTGAAGCTGCCCGCCACCATCCGCCCGCGTCTCTGACCTTCCGACGGCGCCTCGAATTCGCCCGCCGCCAGATAGATTTTATGCGTCTTCGGATCCAGCGTCATCGTCCGCGAACCGCGCTGCGTCGCCAGTGTCTGCACGACGGTGAGTTTGTCCGGGGAATCTTCATGCGCGATGGTGACCGTGCCGTCGCCGCAGGATGCGAACGCGAACCGGGTGCCGGGGTCGAAGGCGTTGGCGTCCACACCCTGGCCGATGGGCACGGTGCCGGCCACCTTGCCGCTGCTGCTGTCCATCATCACCATCAAGTTGTTGTGGCAGCCGATGAAGAGCCGATGGTTCGCCGTGTCAATCGCCAGGCCCGATGCCTCCTCGCCCGGAGCGATCGGCCACCGGTTCACCACGGCATGCGTTTTGGTGTCGATCGCAACCACCTCGCTCTTGTCTTCCAGGTTGTCATAAACGCGACCGGCGCCGGGATCGGCGGCGGCAAACTCCGGCCGGCCGCCGAGCGGCACGGTGGCCACGACCGTGGCGGATTTGGCACCGATGACCGTCGCCGATTGGCCCCGCCCGTTGAACGTGTAAAACTCCTGCCGCCCCGGCTCGTAAAGCATTCCGTCCGGGTTCGCCCCCGTCTCCACCTTGGAAATCGTTTGCAGCGTCTTGAGATCGACAATGCCCGCCTTGTTTTCGCGGCCGTTGCTGGTCATCCCTCGTCCGAGCTCGGGCGCGGGCGCAAGGCCATGCACGCCCGGCGTGTTCGTGATCTCGCCCACGACCGATTCCTTGTCGAGGTCAATCACGACCACCCGGGTGCCGTGGCTCACGTACAGCCGGCGGGCAACGGAGTCCACCGACAGATAATCCCAGCCTCCGTCGGTTCCGATGGGAATCTCCTTGAGAAAATGATAAGGGCCTTCCGCCGCGGAAACCGCGATGGCGGTGAAGCACGCGAGGGCCGTGCCAAGAGCAGACAAATAATTTTGTTTCATGGGTGTCGTTGATTGTTCGTTTGTTGGACCCGTTCAGCCAAGCAGCCGAAGATGAACCTGGCATGAAGGGTTCATGACAGTATTGTCATCCGCGCCGGGCCGGCGCAATGCCGCGTAGCGCCCCTCCAAAAATTCCTTCAATCGCAGGAGAAGACGAGCATGTATCCAGAGTTCGCGGGGACAGGCTGTCCCCGCCCCGGTATGGTTGGGCAACGCGACCTGATGTCGGCTGCCTCCCATTTAACGACCTTTCAGGCCGGCAGATCCTTGCCGGTCGTCGTCACCGTCAGCTTTCCATGCTTCACCCCTTTGGCGGCGATCAGTTCGTCGGCGATCTTCTTGATGATCGCCCCCTGCCCGCGAACGACCAGGACTTCGAGGCAATTATGGTGGTCGAGGTGGACGTGGATCGTCGAGATGATCACCTGGTGATGGTCGTGCTGGATGTCGGTCAGCGTGGCCTGCACATGCGGCTTGTGGTGGTCGTACACCAGCGTGATCGTGCCCGCGATTTCGCCCCGGCTTGTCTTCTGACGGTGTTCCACCAGTTGCGCGCGGATCATGTCCGCGATCGCCTGGGACCGGTTGCCGTAGCCCTTTTCGCGGGCCATCTCGTCCAACTGCGCCAGCAGCGACGGCGGCAACGAGATGCTGAAACGGGTGACACTGTCTTTTTTCATGACTGCGTGCCCGCATCGTACGCCAACGCCGCGGCTTGTCAAAGGCGCAACGGATG
>JBEKFT010000093.1:0-6027 GCA_050013175.1 Verrucomicrobiota bacterium | reverse complement strand
ATTTTGGAAAAGACGAATGCGCCCGCCGGAACGCAAGTGGCGGCGGCCGGCGCCGTTGACGCAACGAACCCTCAGGCGCACAGCACCCGGCTGAATGAGGCCGAGCTGGTGCGCGAGCACAAGGAAGGGCTGGATCGCGACGACGATGACGAGGCCCCGGCGGCGGCGCGTCGGGAGTCGGCAAAGCCGCTGGTGAACGACCCGGTGCTGGCCCGCGCGTTGGACTTGGTGAAAGGCCTGGCGCTCGTCCGCCAGGGCCATTTCTGAATCCGCCTGTGGCGCCGGATGCATTCGGGGTTGACGATTTTGTCCGGCGGACTCAATTTTAGCGATTGTTTTTGATGAAAACCGTTCTTTTTGTTTGCACCGGCAACGTCTGCCGCAGCCCGATGGCCGAAGGCATTTTCCGCCAAACCATCCAGGGACGCGGGCAATATCGCGTCCTGTCCGCCGGGCTGGGCGCGATGGAAGGCCAGCCTCCCAGCGCCTACGCGGTTCAGGCGGTGAAGGAGCTTGGCATCGACATCGCCGACCAGCGCAGCCGGATGCTGGCGCCGGAGCTGGTCCAGGTGGCGGACTATATTTTCGGGATGACACACAGCCATGTCGATACGGTGACGCTGCTCTATCCGCAGGCGGCGGAAAAGACCTTCCTGCTGCGGGAATTTGACGAGACCCTCGACACTTTCGAAAAGGACATCAGCGACCCCATCGGCGGTTCGTACGAGGTTTATTTGAACTGCCGCGATCAGATCGAGCAGGGCATCGTTTCTCTGCTGCGTTTCATCGAACAAAGCGGCGGCGACGCGGGCGCGATGGCCGGGGGGCGTAGTGCTTCGGTTGCCCTGGGGGCCGACCATGGCGGTTACGAGTTGAAGGAATTTTTGAAGAGATTTCTGGAACAACGCGGCGTCAGTGTGGCGGATTTTGGAACCAACTCCGGCGAAGCCACGGACTACCCCGATTTCGCGCAGGCGGTGGGCCAGAGTGTGGCGCAGCGCAAAACGCACCTGGGAATCCTGGTGTGCACGACCGGCCTGGGAATGAGCATTGCGGCCAACAAGGTGCCCGGCATCCGCGCCGCCCTGGTCACCGATGAACGGACCGCGGCGTTCGCGCGGCAGCACAACAACGCGAATGTCCTGTGTCTGGCCGCCAAGACCACCCCGGCCGAGCAGGCCCAGAGGATTGTGGAGGCGTTTCTGAGCGCCGCCTACGAAGGGGGCCGGCACGAGCGCCGGATCAACAAACTGGAAACACGGTTTGTGCACCGCGACCTGCGACTGAAGGGGGTGGACCCGGAAATCGCGAACACCATCGAGCACGAGCGCGTCCGCCAGCAGGAAAACATCGAGTTGATTGCCAGCGAGAATTTCACCAGCCCGGCCGTGATGGAAGCCCAGGGATCGGTCCTGACCAACAAGTATGCCGAGGGATATCCCCGGAAACGCTGGTACGGCGGTTGTGAAAACATGGACGTGGTGGAGCAATTGGCGATCGATCGCGCGAAGAAGCTTTTTGGCGCCGGTCACGCGAATGTGCAACCCCATTCCGGCAGCGGCGCGAACATGGCCGTCTATTTCGCGATGCTGAAGCCGGGAGACAAGATGCTCACGATGGATCTGTCCCACGGCGGGCACCTGACCCACGGCAACAAGGCCAATTTCTCGGGGAAGTTTTTCGACATCGTGCATTACGGCGTGCGGCGCGAGGACGAGCGGATCGATTACGACCAGCTCGCCCGCCTGGCGCGCGAGCACAAACCGCGAATGATCACCGTCGGGGCGAGCGCCTACCCGCGCATCATCGATTTTGCGCGGATGGGCGAAATCGCCCGCGAGACGGGCGCGTACCTCCTCGCCGACATCGCGCACATTGCCGGACTCGTCGCAACGGGGCTGCATCCCAGCCCGATTCCCCACGCCGACTTTGTCACCACCACCACGCACAAGACTCTGCGGGGGCCGCGGGGCGGGTTGATTTTGTGCGGGGAAAAGTTCGCCAAGGAAATTGATTCACAGGTTTTTCCAGGAATTCAGGGGGGGCCGCTGATGCACGTGATCGCCGGCAAAGCCGTCTGTTTTCACGAGGCGCTGCAACCGTCGTTCAAAGGGTATCAGGAGCAGATCGTCCAGAACGCGCTGGCGCTCGCCGAGGGCATGAAGCGGAACGGGTACCGGCTGGTCAGCGGCGGAACGGACAATCACCTGATGCTGGTCGATGTGGGTGCGCGCGGGCTGACGGGCAAGGATTGCCAGATCGCCCTGGATGAAGCGGGCATCACCGTGAACAAAAACACGATTCCATTTGAAACCCGTTCCCCGTTCCAGGCCAGCGGCGTCCGGCTGGGCACGCCTGCCGTCACCACCCGCGGCATGAAGGGACCTGAGATGGCCGCGATCGCGGACATGATCAGCGAGGTGTTGCTGGACATTAAGAACCTTGACACTCTGGCCCGAGTGCGCCAACGTGTTCGGGAACTCACTGCAAGTTTTCCCTTGCCTTACTGAAATACAGTCGAGAGACTTGCAGCGCGCTCCCGGTTGGTGATCATTCCAATTTGAACCATTCAAATCGCTGATGGCCTGCAAGGCATGAGGCCGGCGATTCGGTACACGATTTTTCACCCGCGGCGACGAGATGAATTGAAATTTTACCGACCTATGCCAAGAGCCAGCACAAAGAAACCCAGAGTGAAGGCGGACAAGAGCCCCGCGTCCGAGGCCCGGCCTGGAAATGGAGCCGAGTCCGATTCCGCCCCCACGGCCGTGGCAGAACCGCAGGTTGAGGAATTGCAGCCGCCGACCCAGCCGGTCGAACCCGCCGGGACCGAAAAGGCCGAGAAGACCGAAACCCGCGCCGGGTTCGCAAGGGACCACATCGCCGCATCGTTGAACATCGCCAAACTTCAGGCCATGTCCATGACGGAACTCAACGGCATGGCGCGCGAGCTGAGCGTGGAAAACTTTGGGACGATGCGCAAACACGAGGTCATTTTCCATATCCTGCAAAAGAACGCCGAACGCGCAGGCGTGCTATTCTCCGAAGGCGTCCTCGAAGTGCTGCCGGAGGGCTTCGGCTTCCTGCGCTCCCAGAGTTTCAACTATCTGCCCTGCCCGGAAGACATTTATGTTTCACCGTCGCAAATCCGCCGGTTTGATCTCCAGACCGGCAATCTGATCGCCGGGCAGATTCGTCCCCCCAAGGACAAGGAGCGGTTCTTCGCGCTGCTCAAAGTTGAGGGTGTGGACCAGGAGGACCCCGACAAGGCGAAGGACAAAACACATTTCGACAACCTCACGCCGCTCTTCCCGACGAGCCGTTTCCTGCTCGAGACGGCCGCCGACGAACTTTCCACGCGGGTGCTGGACCTGGTCTGTCCCATCGGCAAAGGATCCCGCGGCCTGATCGTGGCGCCGCCTCGCACGGGCAAAACCGTCCTGATGCAGAAGCTCGCCAATGCCATCCTGAAAAATAATCCCGAGTCCTACCTCTTCATCCTGCTCATCGACGAACGCCCGGAAGAGGTGACCGACATGGAACGCAGTTGCAAAGGCGCGGAGGTCATCAGTTCGACGTTCGACGAACCGCCGGAACGGCATGTGCAGGTGGCCGAAATGGTCATCGAAAAGGCCAAACGCATGGTCGAACACAAGCGGGACGTCGTCATCCTGCTGGACTCCATCACGCGCCTGGCCCGGGCTTACAATACCGTCCAGCCCCACTCCGGCAAAATCCTGTCGGGCGGTGTGGACGCCAATGCGCTGCACAAACCGAAGCGCTTCTTCGGCGCGGCGCGAAATATCGAGGAGGGCGGCTCGCTCACCATCATCGCGACGGCGCTCGTGGACACCGGTTCGCGCATGGACGAAGTCATTTTTGAAGAGTTCAAAGGCACCGGCAACATGGAGGTGCATCTGGACCGCGCGCTCGTGGATCGCCGCATCTTCCCGTCGATCAACATCGAACGCTCCGGCACGCGCAAGGAGGAATTGCTCTATCACCCGGATGAATACAACAAGGTGGTGATCCTGCGCCGCGCATTGACCGGGGTGCCTCCGGTCGAGGCCATGGAACTGATGCTGAACAAGCTCAAGAAGACGGGGAGCAACATCGAATTCCTCCTCAGCATGGCTGTCGGCTAACGCCCCGTTCCCGGTCCGAACAGCGCCGGCAAACCGTGCGCGGTCGGAGCGATGCGAATGCTTTTCCGCGAGGGTTTCCGAATGCCACGACAGCATCCTGGACTGCAGTCCCGCCTCGGCGGGACCGCTTTTGAAATATCAACACGCGTAAGGAACCGCTGGAATCACCGGCGCCCTCAGGCCGCTGCGGCTCACAGAGCCGCGGTCCGGCGCGCGGGTCTATGACCCGCAGCAGGGTTGGGAAGGGCTGCCAGGCTTGGGAGATTTCAGGGCGTGTGGGTTTTCAGACGTTGCTGCGGCTCACAGAGCCGCGGTCCGGAGAGCAGCAGTCCGGCGCGCGGGTCTATGACCCGCAGCAGGGTTGGGAAGGGCTGGCAGGCTGGGAGATTTCGGGGCGTGTGGGTTTTCAGGGGTTGCTGCGGCTCACAGAGCCGCGGTCCGAAAGCTGGCGGCGATGTCCACGAGTTGACGGAAATCGCGTCACGGGGACGAGACCGTCCCCGTCCCGGGGCCGCGGTTCATGGGAATATGAAGCTGACTGCACTATTCACATTTTGCTACTCTGATGGCAGAATAGGTTGTGCGAATGCCAAAGAATGGTGTGCGGCGGCCGGGGTGGCGATATATAGGAACAACAGTGCAAACATATGATGAATCCAGGGTCATGGATTGTCCGTAGTTCGCTGCGCCGGTCGGCGCTGGCGGTCGCGGCGGTTTCGCTCCTTGCCGGATGCGGGCGCAATGAAGTCAAGGTCTATCGGGTGGAGAAGGACCAGGACGTTCCGCCGCCGATGCAGGAGCAGGCGGAAATGCCCGCCGGGCATCCCGGCGTGGGATCGCCGGCGAAGCCGCAATTGAGCTGGACTCTGCCCGGCGGCTGGAAGCAGCAGGCGCCCGGCGAGATGCGCGCCGCCTCGTTCAGCATCAAGGGCAAGGACGGCAAACAGGCCGATGTGAGTGTGATTCCGCTGGGGGGCGACGCCGGCGGCGACTTTGCGAACGTGAATCGCTGGCGCGGGCAGGTCGGCCAGCAACCGATTTCCGGGGAGGCGCTGGCAAAACTCGCCGAGAGCGTTCACGTGGGAAGCGACCCGGCCGACCTGTACGACATTGCGGGACAGAATCCCAGCAGCGGAGACGCGATGCGGATTCTGGCGACCATTCTGCATCGCGACGGCATCGCCTGGTTTTTCAAGATGACGGGCGATGATGCGCTCGTGTCGCAACAAAAGCCGGCGTTCATTGAATTCCTGACATCGGTCCGGTTCCAGGCTGCGGACATGGCGGCGTTGCCGCCGTCGCATCCGCCGCTCGATGACATGACCCCGCCTCCGGGGATGGCAGGGGACACGGGATCGAGCGCCGGCCATCCCGGCTGGCAGGTTCCTGCGGGTTGGCGGCCGGCGCCGGCGGGGCAGTTTTTGGTGGCCAAATTCATTGTGGGCGGCGACGGAGGCGCGCAGGCGGCTGTGAACGTGAGCAGTTCGGCGGGCGACGGCGGCGGGTTGGCGGCGAATGTCAACCGCTGGCGCAAACAATTGGGCCTGGGCGAGATGTCCGATCAGGATGTGAATCAATCGGCGACGCCGGCGGATATTGCGGGCGGGAAGGCGATGTTTGTGGATCTGACCGGCACGGATGCGCGGACCGGCCAGTCCGCGCGGCTGGTGGGGGCGATCGTGCCGCAAGGCGGGCAGACGTGGTTTTACAAATTGATGGGTGACGCGAATGTGGTGGAGGCTCAGAAGAGCGCGTTCACCCAATTCGTTCAAACCGTCAAATACTGATTACGCCATGTTCCTGGATCGCCTGACCAAAGTCTTCACGTCGCTGAAGCTGACGGTGGTTTGCCTGACGCTGGCGATGCTGCTGGTGTTTTTCG
>JBEKFT010000092.1:0-6040 GCA_050013175.1 Verrucomicrobiota bacterium | reverse complement strand
AATGTCGGCCGGAAGATTGTTGTAGGCGGGATGTGGCGCCGGGGCCTGCGCGGCCAGCTCGGTATGCGCCGGTTTGTTCGTGGCGGTTGCGGAGGGGGCAGGGCTGGCAGCCGGCTGCAGTCGGCTTGCGTAAGCCCTCCACTTCTCGATTTCCTCGTGGAGCCGCTTGTTCTCCTCAGCGAGCTGCTCGAACTCGCGCTGCATGCCCGGCGTGACCGGCAGCGGCAGGACGGTTTTCGCGAGGTCTTGCTTGCAATTCGTAACGTGCTGAGCGATCACCTCGGCGTTGTCCGAATTCGGGCGCAGCTTCAGGTACTGCTCGTAATGATAGATGGCAGCTGCCGGGTCGGGCTCCTTCTCCTCGTACAACCATCCCAACTGAAAATGCGCTGATCCCGAATGCGGATTCGCTTCCAGGGCTTTTTCAAACTCCTCGATCGCCCCTTTGTAATCCATGTTGTTGATGCAGCTCTTGCCCGCGAGAAAATGCGGCTCTTTCTCCTCCTCCATCTGGCTTTGACTGGAAGGCAGGCAGCCGTCCAGGCACGTCAGGAGCAGAAAGGCCAGCGCGCAGCGAACAAGCCGGACCGAACACGTCATGGGGCGACACTAATCGAACCGGCGGAAAGGCGCAATACGCGTCGGCTAAGTTCTCCTGTCGCGCGGCCTGTTCCTGTCGTCCCCGGGAACAGTGAAGGGATTTCCCCGGGTTGCGGCCGGCGACGGCAGCCGTGGAGCACAAAACGGGCTGATCAACAAATAGAGCCATCCGACCAGGAAGTGGGCGCAGACGGTGATGATCCATTCCACCAGATCGAGCGCCCCAAGGCCGTACAGGACGATCCCCGCGGCCATGAGTAAAGCCCCGGGCACCATCGCCGCGCCCGCCGTCTTCCAGCTTCCCCACAGACTCAAGTCGCGATTGGCGTAGTAGCCGATCAGCCACACCGGCAGGAAGTAAACCGTCCCCAGGAGCATCCACCCTCCCATCAGCACCACAAGGGCGGTACCCGCACTGATCCACAGGATGGGAGGCTCCCATGCCCCCCACCAGGGCTCCAGATCGGATCGGTTGAACGGGAGGGTCCAGTCCCTCGGATAGCCGGACTCGGCGCATCCGAACAAGGAATAGATCCGGACACTATCCCTTCCGAATTCGACCTGAACGTGCGTAGGCAAGCGCAACCGGTCTTCATGATCCAGATCGACGGTGAAGGCGAGGAAATGTCCCTCGGACAGGATTTGCGGGGATTCATCCGCCCAGTCGAGCCGGCCCGCGCGGATTTCGCCCCGCGCCGGCAGGCGATGGATCGCGGCGAGGATGGAGGGGGACCAATCTGTAGCCAGGAACCAGACCAGCGACGCGGCGATCAGGGAGGCGGCGGCGAATTGAACGAGAAAGAGGCGCCCCGCCGAAGCGGCGGCGAATGCCGCCACCCCGCTCGGAGTCAGCGGCTGCCAGCCCTTCAGCTTTGCTGGTACCGGTAGTATCATGAAACACGACGTCGCCGCCGGCGCGTGACAGGCGGTTTCATCAGGCTTCCGATATTAGCGGGACGGGCTGCGATTGTCAGCGATTGTGTCGGCCCTGCGGGCGGGGTTTCAGGAGGGCGGGTCCTCGGCGGCCGGGCGCGGAGGAGTCTGGGCCGAAGGAGGCGCGAGGAGGACGGGAACCGGATAGCGGAGTTTCATGACGTCATCCACGAGCACCTCGACGAAATGGGTTCCTGCGGTCTTGAACTCGACCTGTCCGAAAACGGTGACGTTGGTCGCCTGCAGGTTGGGATCCTGCAGGCTGAACTTCACCTCGCCTTTGCGCAGCACCGTGGTCTGGTCCGGGGCGATGAACCGGACGCTTTCGGTGAATTGGCCGAGGCCCGCCGTCCAGCGATTGAAGACGCTCAACCTGAAGGCCACAACCGGCAATTGCGGCACGCGGATAAGATTGATGACACCGATCAGGAAGAAGCTTCCCGTCACTTCCTGGCGGATTTCCTCGCACAGGAGCGAGCATTGCAGATCGGGCAGAATTCGAGTGGCTTGCATAGTGTCAGGATTTCAATTCTCAAATGTGCGCGGCCATTTCGGCGGCGAGAACGGTGTTCTGCATCAGCATGGCGATGGTCATCGGGCCGACGCCGCCGGGATTCGGCGTGATTTTTCCCGCGACCGCCCGCACGCGGGCAAAATCCACGTCGCCCACCAGTCGCGAGCCCCCCTTGGCGCCGGGATCGGGCATCCGGTTCACGCCCACGTCAATCACAACCGCCCCCGGTTTGACCATGTCGGCCTTCACAAATTCGGGCGCGCCCATGGCGGCGACCAGAATGTCCGCCCGGCGGCAATGCGCCCGGATGTCGCGCGTGCGCGAGTGGCAGATCGTCACCGTTGCATTCGCATTCGGCTCCTTCTGACAAAGGAGGATCGCCAGCGGTTTGCCCACGATGTTGCCGCGGCCGAGGATGACGACCTCGGCGCCTTCGGTCCGCACGCCCGAATGCGCGAGCAATTCCCGGATGCCTGCCGGCGTGCAGGGCTTGAATCCGGTCGGATCGCCCAGCGCCAGTTTGCCCACGTTTACCGGGTGAAATCCGTCCACATCCTTCCCGGGCAGCACGGCGGAATACACGACGGACTCGCGGATCTGCGCGGGCAGCGGTGCCTGGACCAGGATTCCATGCAAACGCGGATCCGCGTTCAATCCTGAAATCAACTCGAGTAATTCCCTTTCATCCGCCGCCTCGGGCAGGACGTGGGTCTCGGAATGGATGCCCAGTTCGCCGCAGGTTTTTTCCTTCCGGCCGACATAGACTTTCGACGCCGGGTCCTCGCCGACGCGGACGAAGGCCAGGCCGGGCTGCACGCCGCGGATTTTCAATCCGGCGACCCGCCGCGCCACATCGGCCTGGATTGTTGCGGCGATGGCGCGCCCGTCGATGAGGTCGGCCCCCGCCATCACTCAATTACCTGGATGCGTTGGATGACAATGAGCGGCGTGTTTTTCCAGCGTTCGTCGAGACCTTCCTCGCCGGTGACGACAATGTGCAGCCCCTTATAGCGGTTCAGGTCGAGGTTGGTGGATGTGGTGTAGAGGTAATCGACGGGTTTGTGGTTCTCCGGGCTGACCAGTTCAAACATGGTCGGGGCCTGAATGCTGGCGGTGTAGCGAACAATGCCTTCGCGCTGCACGACGCGGGGCGGCGGAGGCTCTTCCGCGGCCGGTGCGGCGGCCACTTCATTCGTCGTGGCCTCGGCCATTTCATTCGTCGGGGCGACAGCCATTTGATTCGTGTCGGTCACGGCCTCAGTCGCAGCCGGGGTGTTGGTGGCGGCTTCGGCGGCCGGTGCGGCTTCGGCGACGGTCGCGGGCTGCTCGGGAGCGGCGGCGGCGAGCGCGGACGGTTCCTGGGTCAGGTATTGGGCCGCCATGAAAGCGTAGGCATTGGTGGTCGCTTCAATTTCCATCCATTTGCCCTTGGTCTGGATTTCCTGGACCCCATCGCCCTGGTGTAGGGTCCCGAGAACGCTGTAATTCTCCCCCGGTCCGCCCCGCAGGTTCAGCTTTTTTGGGATGACGGTTTTATTGGTGGCGTCGATGTAGGAGGCATGCACCCAGGCGTGGCCTTTTCCGGCAAAACGATTTTTGCCCACACCGAGGGCTCCTCCGGTCCGGAATGCTTCAGCGCCACTTCCTGGATCACTGTTACGGGCTCCCCATTTGTCATGCGGGTGATGACTTCACTGTTGAGCTTCGCCTGGCCGCGCACATTCACGTGCCAGGCGGCAACCACGGCCGGTCCGGGAACGAGCGGCACGGTCCTCAACTGCGCGGCGGCCGCGGCGGCTTTTCGGGCGGCACGTTTGGCCCGGGCCTTCTTCCCGTCGGACTTTTTGCCGGCGGCCGTGGCGGCGGGAGCATTGGTAGGTTCCGGCTCCGGCTGCACTGCGGCCGCCACCGGGGCCGCGGCGGGAGGTTGGACGGGCTCGGCGGGAACGGAATTGCTTGCTTGCTGCGCGAGCAGGCTCGTGGAAACCATCATCACGTAAACCGACCAAAGTTTCATTTTCATAACATCACTCAGCCAAGTAGAGATTTAATCTCCGGTTCTGTCAATGCCCGCCATTTGCCGGGTTTCAGTTCGCCCAGTTTGATTTTTCCAATCTGCGTTCGCTGGAGCCGCTTCACGGTGGCGCCCTGGGATTCGAACAGGCGCCGCACCTCGCGGTTCCGGCCCTCCGTCAATTCGAGTTCGACCGTGCTCCGGGATCGATGCGAGGGAATCCACCGGGCCTTTTCCGCCTTCAGTTTTTCGCCACGATCGACCACGCCGCGGGTGAAGTTCGCCAGGGCCTCTTCGTCCACCCGTCCCTCGACGGTGACGACGTACTTCTTCCGGACTTCGTACCGCGGGTGCGTCAGTCGCAGGGCGAATTCTCCATCATTGGTCAGGAAAATCAATCCTTCTGTGTCATAATCCAGGCGGCCGACGGAATAGAGGCTGTCCCATTCCCTGGGCAGCAATCCGTAAATGGTCGGGCGATCGAACTCGTCCTTGCGCGAGCAGACGCAGCCCCGGGGTTTGTGGAGGGCCACGTAAAGCTTGCGCCGGGCGCGAACGCCCCGGCCATCCACCGTGACGTGATCCCGCCGGGGATCGATTTTCGTGCCGAGTTGGCGGATGATTTCACCGTTCACGGCGACGCGGCCGGCCAGGATGATTTGTTCGCCGGCACGGCGCGACGCCACGCCCGCTTCCGCAAGGAATTTGTGCAGACGAACCATCCGGAGTTTTCAGTTGCCGATCGCCGATTCGGGACCTTCGAAAGCTCGGCCCTTCGTCCGGCCAGGGATCGAAAATCGCCACCCGGCGGTGGGATCAGGTTTCCGGCTTGGTTTTACGGAGGCCGGTGATCCGGTCGCCGTCTTTCCACTGGCCGCGTTTCTTAAGCAGTTCCGTGCGCTCGAACCGCTTGAGCACATTCCGTTTGCCGCCCAACTTGGCCGCTACGCGCAGACTCCGATGCTGTGACATAAATCAAATTCGTAAGGGTTGACTTGGCCGCCCCAGGCCGGGGCGGACGGTGCATCATGCCCGGTTGGGCGCAAAATGCCAATGGATATTTAGCACCAGTTCGACGGGCGGGAGGGTTGAAGGGGAACACACGCGGCAGGCTGCACGGAATGGCCTTGCGGCGTTCCTATCCGGAATTCAGGGAGGTCCAGAGGGCCTCCGCCGCCGCGCGTGGATCCGGCGCGGCGTAAATGGGGCGTCCAACCACCAGCCAGTTCGCCCCCGCGGCAATCGCTTCCCGTGGTGAAAGCGTGCGCCTCTGGTCGTCGGCGGGGTTCGTCTCGACCCGGACACCGGGCGTGACCAGTTGGGTGCTGGGAGGAAGTGTCTGTCGCAGGTCGGCGACTTCCAGGGGCGAACACACCAGCCCGCGGAGTCCGGCCTTGTTCGCCATGTTGGCCAGGCGCCGCACCTGACGGGCCACGTTGGGGTCGAGTCCGATTTCGCTCAGGGCGTTGCTGTCGAGGCTCGTCAGCACCGTCACCCCCAGCACCAGCGGGGGCGCATGGCCCAACTGCCACGCGCTTTCCTGCGCGGCCTTCTCCGCCGCCTTCAACATCGCGGTCCCGCCGACGGCATGGATCGTGAGCATCTGGACGTCGAGCCTGACCGCGGCGGCGACCGCCTTGGACACGGTGTTGGGGATGTCGTGGAACTTCAAATCGAGAAAAACCGCCGCACCCAGGGCCCGGACTCGGCGCACGATCTCCGGTCCGGCGCTGGTGAACAATTCGCTTCCGATTTTGAATCCGCCAACCGACGGCGCGATCTTTTGGGCGAGCTCCAGCGCGGCTTCAGCCGTCGAAACATCCAGCGCGGCAATAATCGGATTTCGCATAACCCGACATTGAAACCGCATTTAAGAATTGCACAAGGCCAATTCGCCGCGGCGCTCGGGAGGGGGGACGGCTCGTCCCCCGAGGATGCCGACACCGAGGAGGCTGCCGGTCACAGGCCCGCGCGCTGGA
>JBEKFT010000091.1:0-6044 GCA_050013175.1 Verrucomicrobiota bacterium | reverse complement strand
CATAGGTTGGCGGAAGGTGCTCCCAGTGTTTGAGGTTGTCTGGTTTGATTTTCTTCAGGTTGTCAGCACGGTAGCGGGCGTGGAATTCTTTGGCCATTTCCACCAGATCAGCTTTGCCAAATTGGTAACCGTCTCGAACAACAAAGGCGCGAACTGTTTTGGCATCTTGCGGCAGCGGGAAAAGGTTGGGCACCGCCCACAGTGGGTCTTTCAACAGTTCCTCCGCCGAATCGCCGTTCCAATGAACCACACCCACAGTCGCTCCCAGAGCCAGTGCCATTCGGTACTCAAACGCGGAGATTTTTCCACCCCCAAAACCCAGCAGCAGGACATCGGCAGGTTCAATGCCGGCACCCAACAATTCATTCCAACTGCGCAACACCTGTGCGGGTGTGAATTTATTTGAGCCACAGACGATGATTTCGTCGTAGCGCTTGTCTTTCTCGGCGTCGTGGGGCAGGGAGTGGGGAATAAAGCCGAGCAGTTGGAAATTCTTCTTTCCTGCTTTGGCCAGACCCTCGGCGATTTTTCCCACCGAACCGGACACCCCGGAGGTTGACCCGCCCGAGATCACAGTTCCCACGCACGCTGACAGGGCCTCGTGCAAAAGCGACTCCACCGACGCCTGATGTTCGGACAGCAAACTGGCTGCCCCGCCGGCAACAACGAGCAGTGGAGGCCTGATGGTTTTGGATGGCACCACGGGTTCTCCGGGGCCATCGCGCAATGATTGCGCAAACTGCAAAAATTCCTCGGCCCAACGATATTCCTCAGGCAGCGGTTTTCCGGCTTGGACGCGGTGGAGCCAGGCGATTTCATCTTCAAGAAGACTACAGGTCATGCAAGCTTCCTTGCTCAGCCAGTGACGGACGCCGCAGCAATAATCGTTGAGTGCGGGAAAATATTTACCCAGCAGCACATTCATGCGGGCGGCTGTAAAAAAGGCAGCCGGCAACTCTGTGCCCGCAACGGCATGCTCATGGCAAATCATGAGTGCGCTGTTAATTGAGGCGCGGAACCCGGCCACGAGGTCGGTCCCGGCGGCGAACTTGAGTTCAAAGCCCAGCATGTCGGCGAGGTAATAGGGATTGTTCGGTTCCAATTCCACCGCTTTGCGGTAACACTCCCTCGCTCGATAGGCCTCAGCATCCAGGGGCTCCAAAGACCAACCGAGCCGGGCCAAGGCACGGGCGTGGATGCTCCGATTACGGCGCAGGTTCGGCACCGCATCCAGGTTGCAATGGTCGCAGGCAGTGCTGACCTTTTCCAACATCTCCTGTCCTTTGCGGTACGCGGGTGATTTGGGTTCGGGTCGGTGCAGGCGGCAAAGCGCGTGACCCAACTCAAGCAAAACCGCCGTCCTCAGCGGCTCTGCAACCTGTTGCTGTGGCTCCAGCAACGAGACAATCTCGGCCCATTTGCCTTCGGCGGCAATGAGGCGGGCGAGCTTCAAAGCCACTTTCGGCCGCTCCTCGTCAGAGCAATGCTCATAAAGGAGTTGGTTCACCTCGGTTTCCTTTTTGACATCCTCCCGCGAGGCATAGGCCGAGTAATTCGCCGTCATGCCATCCAACTCGCCGGCCAATTGATCGAAGCTCCGGTCGCCATCCTCCATGATGGCCGCAAGCAAAGCACCGGTCCGTTTTGCCTCGGTGGAAAGTTTCAGTGGCGCTTTGTAAACCCGATCATGGAGGATGTCCGCCCACGCATGTTGCACAATTGAACGGACCTGCACCTCCGCAACACGGTCGCCTATGTCTGCACATTCTTGCTCCGTGAAACCGATTATTCGCGCCCGGCTCGGCAGCAATCGCACCAGATAGTGCATGTCGCGATAGCCAAACTTGTTTTCGCCCAACAGCGAAGACTTGTCGTCTTGCTCGAAAGCATCAAAGTTCTGCTCGATGAACAACTTCACCGCCTTGACCTGTGCAAGCGTTTGGACGATGACCCGCCCTCCGCAAAGATCCGTGAATTGTTTCACCGGGATGGGATACTTCTTGAACCTGCGGATACACTTCTCCACGAAGCTGGCCATGGTTTTCGCACGCGCCTGTACGATGACCTCCGGGACTGACTCTTTGCACTCGTGCCTGAGAACGCGCTTCAGCGCCTCGGCGTAAGCCACATAATGCAGACGTTCCTTGGTATATGCTTCAATCTGCTGGCGAAGCAGTTCCGGTGACGGGCCTTCGTTGTCAGACATAAGATTCCTCGCGTTAAGGTTCCGTTAATAGTGGTTTCACATCAAAGCATGAAATATTTTAAATGGTTGAGAGCTTTCGTCTTGCGTAATCCAGCATGAATTCTCCGATGCCGGGCGAGTATTTGTAGCGGGCAAGTTCACCGAGCGGTACCCAAGCCAGGTCATCGTGCTCTTCGCTCAGACGCAATTCGCCCGAGACACGACTCGTTTCCATGCAAAGAAGCACGATGTGCGCGGCGGCCATCTCATACGTCATGGCGCCGGCCAGTCCGGTGATTTGCACTGCCAACCCGGTCTCCTCCCGCGCTTCGCGAAGCAACGCCGTCGCGAAATCTTCACCGTCGTCCACCTTACCGCCCGGCCATTCCCAGCAGCCGACGAA
Organism: Verrucomicrobiota bacterium; assembly: GCA_050013175.1. GTDB lineage: Bacteria > Verrucomicrobiota > Verrucomicrobiia > Limisphaerales > BOG-1460 > BOG-1460. The sequence continues at coordinate 3,456 of JBEKFT010000091.1, read as the reverse complement.
GTTGCGGTTGAACGCGGAGCGGCGCACCAGCAGGCAGCGTTGCTGGCCGTCGAGAACGACGGCTTTGACCGTTAAGCGAAAGGGTTTAACCGTGGCATTATCATTCATCTGGAGGGTCGCGGAGTTGGGAAACGCTTGGTCCTGACATCAGCCCGGGGAAAGCAGCAAATGGACCGAGCGTGTCGGGCAAAGACACTGCGGATAAAAGTTGCGGGTGCGTATCTCATCGGCTAGGTACGATGTCCATCCCGTCGCGAACTGTCGAGGCAATTTACACAGGAAATGGGGGCAGAGGCATGGCCTGCTATCCTTTCCAAGCGGCGACTTCCATTCACCTTCGACGCTCCTATTGGATCACCGTCCGCCGCGCTTTTCGATCGCCGTAAACAGTTGGCTGATTCCTCTCCCTTCTTCACCTCTCGTCCTCTGTTCTGAACAGCTTCCGACGCGCTGCCCTGTCCCAGCCTTGAAAACCGCAACCACCGGCCGGTGGTCAGATGCGGTTTTCCAACCAGGAATGGCGAGGACGTGACTTTCCGCGGCCACCCAATCTGCCTTCAACGCCTTGCTGATGAGCACATAGTCTATTCGATCGTAGCGGTCCTTCCCCTCGTAGAAAGTCGTCCAGGCTGCCCCTTGGGTTGCTATGCCCGGTAGCGGAATCGCAGCGGTTCCGTTGCTGGCTTCGGTTGGCCGCGTATCGAATAGCTCTCCTCCACCAACTCCCCTGATTGTTTTCACCGCTGCGGAATCCTCCGTGTCATTGAAGTCCCCGAGCACGATGATCTTCGCCTCCGCGCTTATTGCCAGACGGGCATCAATCTTCGCACGCAGCAGTTTCGCTTCCTCCAGTCGCAGTCCTGCGGCGTCCCCGTCAGGCACAGCATTCCTCGATTTAAGGTGTGCGACGAAAAGCGTGAATTGGTAACCGGCATTCACTTGCACGTCCACCTCGGCAAACCCTCTTCGGACCCGGAATCGGTGCCCGCCAAGCTCAAAACTGTCGCCGGTGTGCGCACGGCGCGCCGAAAAGGGAAACCTGCTCAGAATAGCCACATGGAGGTCAGCATCACTCCCTGTGACATGTTCCCAATGCGGGAAGTCGAAACCCTCCGCCTTCAATGAAGCTCGGAACTCCATTAAAGTAGCGACACTGCCAACCTCTTGAAGGGCGAGCACATCCGGGTTGATGGCGCGGATGCTCTCACGAACCTTGGCCTTGGATTCAGCGGATTTGACGCGTCCCTTTGACGAGCTGGCATCGAGATAGTTTTCAATATTGTAGGTGGCGACGCCGAAGGTTTCTGTCCGGGCAACTGAAATGCCCTCGGCGGGTGTGCCAAGACATTTACCGGGAGTCTTACTCGAAGGCCTCATTGAATTCACCCCGCTGGTGATAAACATCGAAGCGGGGTAAGTCAAACCGCATCTCATGATTCAAGGGTGAGATTTCGCTGCGGTCTTTCAGGGCATCGGCGAAAGTCAGCATGAATTCCACATTCTGCTTTCCAGCTTTTGACTACTTCTTCTCCGCGGCCAATTGTGCGGCCATAGTATCGTGCTCGCGCTGGAACTCGGCGGCTTCGGTGGACTTGCCAATTGACTCCAGATGAACGGCGAGGGCGGCGAGGTGGGCCAGGGTTTCTATTTCTCGTTTCTCGCGGCGGGACTGTTCCAAGCCGCGACGGAGCACCTCCTCGTAGTCGTCTGACCGTATTGCCCCGCCTTTGGTTCAGTTGGGCGGCAAACGCGCTCTTGCCAACACCGGGCGCGCCCATGACCCAGACAAGCTGGGAATCAAGTTTGGTACCTCCAAGTCCCGGTGGTTCACTCAACGAGCGCGGTTGGTTCAACTTCGGGCGGGTTGACCGATTCCGGAAGTACATGCATCCTGGTGGCGTGATTGGCTGGATTTGTGCGGGCGCCGGCAGGATTGGACGAATGCCAGTCGAGCGATTCATGAATAAACTCCCAAACCGACGAGAATTCCTGAAGGGTGCCGCGGCGCTGGGCGCGGCAGTTGGACTCCCATTCGGCACAGGCTCCGCGGCTGTGCATTCCGTCAAACGGTTCGGCGGGGCACATCTGAAAACCGCGCTGAACGCCTTCTCCTTTTTCGAACTTCTCACCGCCAATGCCAAGGACCCAAGCCGGGGACTGGAATTGTTCCAGTTATGCGAGTTTTGCGCGAAACACGATTTTGAAGGCGTGGACCTGACCGGATACTTCTTTCCGGGCTACCCGGGCGTGCCGGCCGACAATTATGTCTTCGCTCTCAAGAGGCGCGCTTACGATCTCGGATTGGGCATCAGCGGCACAGGTGTGCGGAACGACTTCACGACGGCGGACAAGGCAGTGCGCGCCGAGGGGGTGCGGCGCGTCCAGGCGTGGGTCGAGGTCGCTGCCAAGCTAGGGGCGCCCGTGCTTCGAGTTTTTGCCGACTCCCAGCCGCCGCACAAAAACTGGCAGGAGGCCTCCGGCCACGCGGCGCGCGGGGACGTGGAGGAGTGGATCGCGCAGGCGGTGCGCGAGTGTGCCGAGCACGCAAAGAAGTTTGGCGTGATCATCGGCGTTCAAAACCATGCGGATTTCGTCAGCACGGGCGCGCAGCACCTCAGCCTTCTCGAGCGCGTGGGCAGCGAGTGGTGCGGAGCGATTGTGGACACCGGAAAGTACCTTTCCGCCGATCCCTATGCCGACATTGCGTTCATGGCTCCCTATGCGGTGAACTGGCAGATCAAGGAAACACCCTACGGATCGGCCGACAAGCCGCGCACCGACTTGAAAAAACTGTTTACGATCATCCGGCAGTCCGGGTATCGCGGCTATGTGCCGATCGAGACGCTGGCGATGGGCCGGAAGGATTACGATCCTTACGACCTGGTGCCCAAGTTTTTGGCCCAGGTGCGCGAGGCGATGGAAGCCACCCTGCCCAAGCGGGGTGCCGGCTGGTCAGCGACCTCCGGCGATACAAAGTCTTGAATCAAACTGAGACGTTCGCATCTCATTGATCCTACTTGACAGGAGGGGCCTCTTGTGAATTATAGCGAGCGGGGTCTGAGCTCGGAAAGTCGTCGTAGATGGGGTGGTCAAAACCAGGGGCTTTACAAGTGGAGGGGCTTTGCTGTGTGAAGCAACTGGCCGATCGCCTGATGGGATTCGCTCGGCTCATTCAAGTCAGAATCCCCATCTATTTCATTTTTCAGACCGGTTTCCTAATCCATGATGATCGCATCGGTTGAGCTCGAAACGCTTCAACCGGAAAGCAATGAAAACGAAAGTGGTTCTGCTCGTCGTTGTGGCAAGCGCTGTTACTGTTCTGACACCGGCGCTTGCGGCCGCACACCAGGTTTTACAGGGCCATGTACCGGAGGCGATAGCGCGGTTCCACCTGCAGCCAACCGGCAGGCTCGGGATTACAAATCGTTTGAATTTGGTTATCGGGCTGCCCCTGCG
>JBEKFT010000090.1:0-6058 GCA_050013175.1 Verrucomicrobiota bacterium | reverse complement strand
CCCCGAACACCCGTGAGGTTTACGTTTGCATCCGCGCCGAGGATGTCATCCTGCTGAAAGGGGGCGACAGTCCGAGCAGCGCGCGCAATCATCTGGCGGCGACCGTCCGGTCCGTGACCCGCGAAGGCCCGTTCCTGCGGGTCGAAGCAGACTGTGGATTCACCCTCACGGTGTTGTTAACCAGGCAGGCCGGCGAGGAACTGGCGCTTGAAACCGGGGACCGCGTTGTGGCGCTGGTGAAGGCGCCGCAGATTCACCTGATTCCACGTTCGGCGTGAACCGCTTTGTCGCCCGGCCTGGCCGGCGCTATTTTTTGCCGTCCGGTTTCTCGACGCGCGGAAGAATCGTAAGGAGAAAAAGAAGGATCAGGGCCAGTATCGAAAGCCCAATACCGCCGCCCATGGCATGCAACCCGTGTTCGAAATGCGCGAAAATCATTTTCATAGCGTTCAATCACCCTGCCGTCTCATGCCCCATTGGACGCAGCGCGCGCCAAAATGTTCACCCAACCGCCACCTTTTTCCGGCGGGCGCTCCATGAACCGGGCTTCCGCAGGCGCCGTTGTGAAGCGGTGCAGATCGCTACTGCGAGGCAGATCCGCCAATTCAAATTGGCGGCTGCAAGGGTTCATTGTCCCGATGCGCTGCCGATTCGGGATTGGAAACTTCGCAGGCGCGTGGAGAAGTCTGGGTTGAAAAGTGGACACATTTTGTCCATCTTTCCGGACATGAAGTTCCAGCACGCATTTGTAGGACTGCTCATCGGCCTGGCCGCCGTTGCCGGTTGCAGCAAGCCGCAGCACGCGGCGGAGCCGGGCATCGATCTTTCCGAACCCACGCACGCGCAACCGAGACTGGCCGCCATCCAGCTCTGGCTCGGGCCGGAACGCCTGACCGCCGAGATGGCGCTGACGGAGGATCAGGAACGCACGGGCATGATGTTTCGCACCAACATCGCGGAGAACGAAGGGATGGTTTTCGTGTTCCCAACCGAACGGGCGTCCTTCTGGATGAAGAACTGTTTCCTGCCGTTGTCCGTCGCCTACATCGACCCGGACGGTGTCATCCAGGAAATCCACGACCTGCAGCCGCAGGATACCAACACCGTGTTTTCCGCCGCGGCCAACATCCACTTCGCGCTGGAAACCTCCCAAGGCTGGTTCCAGCGGCATCATATTCACGAGGGAATGACCGTGCGTACGGAACGCGGTACGCTGATCGACACGTTCAGCCGGAGGCCGTAGGCTGTCGCGGCGATGAAAGTCGCGTTGGCACAACTGAACAGCACGGTGGGCGATTTCGCCGGCAATGAAGCTGCGATTCTCGCCGCCTACCGTCGCGGCATCGAGGCGGGGGCCGCCATCGTTGTCTGCCCCGAGTTGTGCGTCACTGGCTATCCCCCGCGCGATCTGCTGCTGAAGCGGCGCTTTGTCGCCCGGAACATCGAGGGGCTGAACCGGCTGGCGGCGGCGACCGGCGAAACCGCCCTGGTCGCCGGGTTCGTGGGCGAAAACAAGGCCCGGCCGGGTCGCGGAATGACCAATTCCGTCGCGCTCATGCAGCACGGCAGGATCGCGGCCACGCGGGCGAAGTCTCTTCTGCCCACCTATGATGTTTTCGACGAAGACCGCTACTTCGAGGCGGCGACGGAAAACGCCCCGGTTGATTTCAAAGGCGAAAGGATCGCGCTGACGATCTGCGAAGACATCTGGAACGACGAGGATTTCTGGCCGGAACGGCGGTATCGGCGCAATCCGCCCGTGGAACTGGCGGAAGCCGGGGCACAAATCATCTTCAACAGCTCCGCTTCTCCGTGGCACCTGGGGAAGAACAAGACCCGCCATGAGATGCTGCGCAGCCTCGCGCTCAAAACGGGCCGGCCGGTCGTGTTCTGCAACCAGGTGGGCGGAAACGATGAACTCGTCTTCGACGGGTGCAGCCTGGTGTTCAATGCAGCCGGCCGCCTGATCGCGCAGGGAAATCAATTTGCCGAGGACTTCCTGGTCGTGGACACGGATTCATCGGCGGGCGTGGACCCGCTGGAATTGCGTCCCGAGGAGGCGGTTTATCGCGCGCTGGTGCTCGGCCTCCACGACTATTTTCACAAGTGCGGTTTCGATCGCGCCGTGTTGGGACTCAGCGGCGGGATTGATTCCGCCGTCACGGCCTGCCTGGCGGTCGCCGCGCTGGGCAGGGACAACGTGCGCGGCATCTCGCTGCCGTCGCAATTCTCCTCGCAACATAGCATGGACGACGCCCGCGCCTTGGCGGAGCGCCTGGGAATCCGGTATGACATCCTCCCAATCCGGAAGGCGTTCGAGACGGTCAAGGCGGAGCTCGATCCGGTTTTCGACGGCCGGCCGGAAGACACAACCGAGGAGAATCTCCAGGCCCGGCTGCGCGGGGTGATCCTGATGGCGCTGTCGAACAAATTCGGCTCGCTGCTGTTGACGACGGGCAACAAGAGCGAGCTGGCGGTCGGCTACTGCACGCTTTACGGCGACATGTGCGGCGGGTTGGCCGTCATCAGCGACGTGCCGAAAACCCTGGTTTATCGCCTGGCAACGTGGATCAACCGGGAAAGGGAAATCATTCCGGCATCGTCCCTCACCAAACCGCCCTCGGCGGAACTGCGTCCCCACCAAACCGACCAGGATTCGCTGCCACCCTATGACGCGCTCGACGCGATTCTGGATCTCTATGTCGTGAACGGAAAATCCGCGGCCGAGATTGTCGCCGCCGGGCATGACGAGGCGATGGTGCGGAAGGTGATCCGGCTGATCGACCTGAACGAATACAAGCGGCGCCAGGCCGCGCCGGGGTTGAAAGTTACGACCAAGGCGTTCGGAGTCGGGCGCAGGATGCCGATTGCCCAGAGGTATCGCGAGGGGTAAACGATCCGTTGTATTCCGGGTGGAATCCTTCCCATGAATCCTTCCGGCTGAGATTGATTCCGGAGTTTGTATCCTGTCGGAAAGCCGTGGGCAGCTGGAAAGAAACCCGATCCCTCTTGGGTTTCAGTCAAAAGTGCTCGCGGATTCAAACGGATTTTGACTAGCTTGTTTGCGATGACACGAGTTCAGTCCGAGAAACTGTTCGCCGAGGCGTTGGAATACATTCCTGGCGGCGTGAACTCGCCGGTGCGCGCGTTCCGCGCGGTTGGCGGCCAGCCCTTTTTCGTCAACAAAGCCAGGGGGTCGCGGGTTTGGGACGTGGACGGCAATGAATACATCGATTACGTCCTGAGCTGGGGGCCGGCCATCCTCGGCCACGCGCATCCGAAGATCATTGCCGCGGTCCAGGCGGCGGCGGAAGACGGAACGAGCTTCGGCATCCCGAATCCGCGTGAGGTCACCCTGGCCAGGATGATGTGCGAGCTTGTGCCCAGCGTCCAGAAGGTGCGGATGACCAGTTCCGGCACGGAAGCCTGCATGTCCGTGATTCGCCTCGCGCGCGGGTTTACCCGGCGCGACAAGATCATCAAGTTCGACGGCTGCTATCATGGGCATGTGGATTCGCTGCTCGTGAAAGCCGGCTCCGGCGCGCTGACCTTCGGACATCCCGACAGCGCGGGCGTGCCGGCGGCCTTCACGCAGCACACCCTCGCGCTGCCGTACAACGACACCGACGCGGTTGAGGCGGCCTTTGACGCACACAAAGGCCAGATCGCCGGCATCATCGTCGAACCGGTGCCGGGCAATGCCGGACTGTATCTGCCGAAGCCGGGCTATCTCGAATCGCTCCGCGACATCACCCGGGCGAACGGCGCGCTGCTCCTCTTCGACGAAGTGATGACCGGATTTCGTCTCGCGCGCGGGGGCGCGCAGGAGCGCTTCGGCATCACGCCGGATTTGAGCTGCTTCGGCAAGGTGATCGGCGGCGGCCTGCCGGTCGGCGCATTCGGCGGGCGGGCGGAGATCATGGATTGTCTGGCGCCGGGCGGGCCGGTTTACCAGGCCGGAACCCTGAGCGGCAACCCGGTGGCGATGGCGGCGGGGATCGCGGCCTTGGAGGAACTCAATGGCCGCGTTTGTGAAAGCGCTCATGGGAAAGCGCCGCCTTCTCGCGAACGCAGCCAGGACAGCTACGCCCGCCTGGAGATGCTGGGCGCCCTGCTCGAAGCCGGGATGCGCGACGCGGCGGGATCCGCCGGTGTGGCGGTGCAGTTCAATCGTTGCGGCTCGATGTTCTGCGCGTATTTCACCGGTGAACCGGTCCACAACCTCGCCGACGCCATGAAGAGCGACCGCGACCGGTTCAAGAAGTATTTTCACGGGATGTTGAACGAGGGCATTTACCTCGCGCCGTCCCAATTCGAAGCCGGCTTCATCTCCACCGCTCACAGCGAGGCGGACATCGAGAAAACGGTGAAGGCGGCGGCCAGGGTGATGCGACAACTTTGAATGCAGACGCGCGAAAGATGGAAGATGTTCCGCAAAGCTCAATGAGTATCGGGTTGGTTGATAGGAGAAACAATAGCGTTCTATCAAGCGTGCCGGTTGCGGATTCGGACAATCCCCTCATTCTTCCACCGCCGGACACAGTGGTGTGGCACTATGTTCGATTCGATTACTTCCAAAAGTTGCTACTGAACAGGGCGATTTGGTTCACACGCCTCGATCGGCAATCGGACAAAAATGATGGGATGTATTCGGAGGCAAATGCTCATCAGATGACCCCGGTCGTTCACGAATTGATGGATGGTTCTGGTTTCAAAATCCGGGAGGGAGAGGATTATTGGCAGCAACTTCAAGGAACAAATCAAGTCCTCAGACGGAAGACATTTGTCCACTGTTGGAGTATTCGCGTTAGAGAATTGGCGTGGATGTGGCATTCGTTTATCGGCGACAACCCTCGTTCAATCGCTTTGCAGAGCACGGTCGGGCATTTGTTAGCTGCAATTCACGGACAGCCGGTGGAAGCCCGCCGACAACTTTATTATCCAGCAGAACAGCCACGGCCTGACTGGTCATATACAGCCCCGTTTAGCGCAAAAGACAGATCTTACGCACGTGAGCGTGAGCTCAGGTTATTGACTATAATTGGTGATGGTGTTGCGGAAATGCCCGAGTACAAATTGATTCCGGTGGATCTCAAAATGATGATTCGGAAGGCGGTGATTCATCCATCTGGGTCAGTCGATTTTCGTTCGGAAGTCCAGGCCGAACTCGCAGGTCATGGGATTCACGTTAACGCTGCCAAGTCACAGTTGCGACCATGCGATTTGGAGGCGATCGCATCGAGCCATAAACATTAAGTCATCCGCATTCTCGCCCTTGGCCGCAGAACCCAATGCGCGCGGGGCGCTGTGGCGCTGTGGCTTGGGTGCTCGGCGATCTCGACAGCATCGCAGTTCCTGTGGTAGTGTGACGGCGAAGATTGGTAATTATGTCTGCGACCATCGAAATCTCGCTTCCGGATGCTCTCGTCACTGCTCTGGGGGCCGATCCCAAGACGCTATCCCGTCGAGCTGTCGAAGCTCTTGTTGCACAGGCGTATCGGGCCGGCAATATCACCCACGCTCAGGCGGGAGAAATCCTTGGCCTCGACCGCTGGCAGACGGATCGGTTTCTCAAGGAAGCCCAGGCGTTTCGCCCTTCTGAAGCGGAGGAATTTGCTTCTGACATCGAACGGCTGCGTCAACTCGGCAAATAAATGAACAGTATCGTGGTCGCTGACGCCGGCCCCCTTCTCTATCTTGTTCTCATCGATTGTGCCGACCTTCTGGAGAAACTTTTTGATCGAGTTGTTATTCCGGCCGGTGTCCGTAACGAATTGTTGGATCGCGGTGCTCCTGAAATGGTGCGGACCTGGATCGGCTTGGAGAAATCGTGGCTGTCAATTGAACCAGTGGCACAACTGCAGCCTATTCGCGGCCTGCACCAGGGCGAATCGGAAGCTTTGCTGCTTGCATTGCAGATCCGGGCGTCCGGCGTGTTAATGGACGACCTGGACGGTCGCGCGGCGGCCCGACGGTTGGGCATTCCTGCAATCGGGACAGTGGGTGTTCTCGAGCGTGCAGCCGAATTGAAACTAATGGAACTTCCCGAAGCAATCGC